>JALVOR010000140.1 GCA_027026295.1 Anaerolineales bacterium
AGATTTCAGGCTGGGTAAAGAATTCCGCCGCGGGGAAGTACGAATCCAAGATGCCCACTGCTTCGGCAATATCCAAAGCGGCGAGTAGGTCGTTTTGGGTTTCTTTGATGGCTTTCAAATGGCGGGGAGCGATGTACCCTGCCGCACCGGTGAGGGCAAAGCGTTTCACAGGAACACCACCTTATCGCTGTTCAGATGGCGAGTAGCGTTGCGCGTGTCTAACACTCGCTTGGCGTGAGTAAGTACGAAAGCATAATCCACGGCCTGGTGGGCCGTGGTAATGATGACCAGGTCCATCTCGGCCAACAGGGTTGCGGTCAGTGGCTCGCTCTGCAAAGCCAAACCTGCGCGCCGCGCGTCGGGAATGTAAGGATCGTGATAGTGCAATTCTACCCCGTCGGCTTGCAGCAGGTGCGCCACGTCCAGCGCCGGCGATTCTCGCCAGTCGCTGATGTCGCTTTTGTACGCCAGCCCCAACAGCAACACCCTTGCTTGCGAAGGCGCTTTGCCCATTTGGTTCAACAGGCGATAGGCCTTTTCGCGCACGAATTCGGGCATCTTGCGGTTGATTTCCCCGGCCAAGGTGATGAAGTGGGTGAAGAAGTTGTATTCGCGCGCCTTCCATTCCAGGTAGTGGGGGTCGAGGGGAATGCAATGCCCGCCGACGCCGGGGCCGGGGTAAAAGGGCATGATGCCGAAGGGTTTGGTGAAGGCCGCGTCCAGCACTTCCCACACGTCCAGCCCCATGCGGTCGCAGAGCAAGGCCATTTCGTTCACCAGCGCGATGTTGACCGCGCGGAAGGTGTTTTCGAACACCTTCACCAATTCCGCGGCTTTGGCCGAAGAAACCGGCACCACTTTTTCGATGATTTGCCCGTAAAAAGCCTGCGCGACCTCTAAGGAGCGCGGCCCCACGCCGCCTACCACCTTGGTGGTGTTCTTGGTCTTCCAGCGCTTGTTGCCGGGGTCGACCCGCTCGGGCGAGTGGGCGAGGAAGAAATCTTCCTCGGCTTTCAGGCCACTCTTTTCCAGAATGGGTTTCATCACTTCTTCGGTGGTGCCGGGGTAGGTGGTGGATTCCAGGCTGATGAGTTGTCCCGGCCGAACGTGTTCACTCAGCGCCTCGGTGACGCCGACAATGTATTGCAGATCCGGCGTCAGGTGGCGAGTCAGCGGTGTGGGCACCGCGATGACGATGACATCCAGATCTTCCACGCCCTCGAAACTCACCTGCGCGCGCAACTGCCCGGCCTGCACCGCGGCTTGCAGGTCTTCTTCCCGGATGTCGTCGATGTAGTTTTCCCCGCGGTTGACCCTGGCGACCCGTTCGGGGTTGCGTTCGATGCCCATCACCCGAAAGCCTGCTTGCGCGGCCTCCAAGGCAAAGGGTAGTCCTACATAACCCAGGCCGACCACGCCAACCCGAGCCTGGTGATTGTGAATTAGAGAGAGTACTCGCGAGAGGTCTTCAGTCTTCATTCTCGCCTTCTGTTTCGTTTTCTTCGTTCGTCCACCATTCGCGGACGAAAATGCCTATACTGCCCAAAAACAGGCCTAACATCGCTGCCAAAGCCGTGTTCATCAACTTGCGGGGGGCGATCGGCCTTTCCGGCTTTACCGCTTCCGCTGCCACCAGCGCCACCTGGTTCTCCGGCAAGGCCAAAGGCTGACTTTGGGAACGCAACAGATCCAGCGAAACATAAGTCTGCCAAGCCATATCGCGCCGTTGACGTGCACTATCAAGACGAGCCTGCTCCTCTTCCAAAGCCTGTTCCAGTTGCCCAATCTGTTTTTCTAAGCTTGCTTGTCGCTCAGGCAAGGTCTCCAAGCGTCCATGCAAAGCCGCCTCCATCTCTTGAAGCCCATTCCGTGCTCTCTCCACGGTGAGAGAGGTTAACGCGTTAGGTGGCCACTGCACCTGAAGGCTGGCTGTATCGGACACACATACTTTGGCCACCAGCGTTCGCTGTTGCAAAGTAGCCAAAGAAAGCGCATCGCCCGGCAAAAGAGCGGTCGCGCCATCCAAGTTGGACAAATAATCAGCAAAGGTGGCTACATCCTCTTGCAAACGCTCTAATTGGCTCTGCAATTCTAGTACGCAGTTCAAGTCTCTCTTCACATGATCCAGTTGGGCCTGCAAGGCTGTGGCCCGGTTACAGCTCACTTCCTTCTCATAAGCCATCTGAGCTTGCTTATAAGCCTGTTGGATATCTTCCACTTGAGAATCGAATTGCACTTGGAGGGCAGCCCAGCCATAACGCTCATTGATCCACTTCACCACCAAAGCAGACCAGTAATTAGCGATCAAGGCAGCCCGCTCAGGGTCAGTATCTTTGATCAATAGTTGCAAGCCGTCTTTCCCTTGTTCTTTGACCGCTGACTTGCCAGCCAGGCGCTGCCAAGTCAACGGTTCCTTTTCATTGAGCCAGGCAGCTTGAATCACCTCATCCGCCGCCAGGCGCTGGAACAACTCCGGTGCCTGGGCTACAGCGGCCACGGTTTTCAAATCCGGTACAGCCACTTGCAACGCCATGCCCTCCGGGGCATTGAGCTGTAGTTTGGGTTGAACCAGGGTGATGTTGGCCTTGGCTTGATACTGTTTGGGCAGGGCCAGGCTCACCGCCAGCGCCGCCACGGCAAACAGTAGCGTGGTCAACACGATGATCCACTTTCCACGCCACAGGGTGAGCACCAGTTCGCGCAGGTCGATTTCGTCTTCGTACCAGTCCACAGAGGGAGTCGATGGTTGTGCACTCATTCTTCGCCTTCCTGGTATAATGCGCCTACTTCCAGACAAAAGGGTTGCCCCATGGAAAGTCTTTTCTCCGCCAAGCGCGGGCTGATTATACTCTTACTGAGCGTTTTTGTCCAAGGGCTGTTTTACCTGTACACCACGCCGCCCTGGTGGCACTACGACGAACCCGGCCATTTCGAATTCGCCTGGGAGATAGCACACTTCGACCATTGGCCCAAACAGGGGGAAATCGACCTGCCCATGCGACGGCGCATCGCCCAATCCCTGCTGGACCATGACTGGTACCACAACTATCCTCACGATCAATGGCCTGACCTCTCCAAATCCGACACCCCTTTCATCGGGCCAGCACCCCAATGGACGCCTTACCCCCTTTACTATATCATCGTCTCCCTGCCTCTGCGTGCGGCGGGCGGCTGGCGTCCCGCCCTGCAACTGCGGCTTGCCCAACTGGTCTCACTGCTGATGCTCATCGCCACGGTGGGCGCAGCGTGGGGCGCGCTGGGGGAAATCCTGCCCAAGGAACACCCCCTGCGCTGGCTGGCGCCCACTTTCCTGGCCTGCCTGCCCGGCTTTCTGGACATCATGACGGCGGTCAGCGACGACGCCGGGGCTGCCCTCGCCGGCACACTGCTCATCTGGGCTGCGCTGCGCACCACGCGTCGCGGCCTCACCCCGCTGCGCTTTTTGGGGCTGATTGCTGCCGCAGCAGCCGCTTTCTGGACGAAAAACACCACATGGCCTCTGCTTCTCATCGTGCCCATTGCCCTCCTGTTCGGCCTGCCGTGGCGCTCGCGCCGCATACCATGGGCATTGTTGCTGGGCAGCGCCTTCCTTGCGCTAACCTGGCTGGTGCGCTGGGGCGATCCTGCCTTCTGGTTCCATCAGGGCGCTTCGCTCCCCATGCGCGCACAAACCGAGGAAGCGCCTTGGGGCACCCACGCTTTTCGTTTCGCCCCGCGGGAACCCACCCTTACCCAATGGCTTCCCGCAAGCACAGCCCGGCACCTGGAAGGCAAGCCGGTGACTATTGGCATTTGGCTATGGAGTGAGAAGCCAACCAGCGTTTCGCTGCCCAAACTCTGCACCCACAAGGGAGGATGCACCAAAACCCGCGCTGTCAAAATCGGGGCACAGCCTCATTTCTTCGCTATTCAAACAACCATGCCATCAGGCAAATATCCGCGCCTGCTATTGCCTGTTGACAACAAAACCCAGGGGGAAATCTACGCCGACGGCGTGGTTCTGGTGGAGGGTACCCTTGATGCCCAAACGCCGCCGACACTCTCTGCCGATGGCAAAACAGTGCGCTGGAACGGGCAGACGCTTTCCAACGCCGTCCGCAACCCTTCCGCCGAACACGGATGGTTTTACCTCAACCCCGTCCTACACAAATATCTGGACGGGAAGTTCCCCGCCTTGATTGATATCGCCTTCGCCGCTTTCCTTGACCCGTGGGGCACGGCAACCTACCAAAAGGCGCTCTACACCACCCTCTACCGCACGTTCTGGGGGCGGTTGGCGCGCAACAAGGCCGATTTACTGGGCGGCACACCGCTCTACCGTTTTCTGTTGCTGTTTTCACTGGCGGGTGCGCTGGGTGCTTTCCTCGCAGCCTGGTGGTACCGCAAAATGCTGCCATGGACAGAAAGCCTTCTTCTGACCATTGGCTTAATCCTTCCGTGGGGCCTGACAATACTCCGAGGGCTGGGAACAGCAGGGAACGTCATACCCTGGGCACGTTACGCCAGTGCGGGCATTCTGCCTACCGCCCTGTTTCTCGTCAGCGGCTGGTATTTCTGGCTCAAAAAAGGGTTACCAAGAGTGGGTATCACCATCCAACAAGACGTCACCGGCTTGTTGGCCTTTTTCCTCACCATAGGCGTTATTGGATGGCTTTCGCTCCTCAATTATTTTTATCCCCACCTTCGCTCATGGATTTTCATCCTGCTCTACCTCCCTCTGTTCCTCGCGCTCGCCCAAGCAGCACGACACCTCAAACCATTCCTGGAAGATCACACCACCGACCAGGGTTCGAACAAATAAAGAAGCCCGCCGGGCAAAGCCATCAACATATTGATGCCGCGCAGCAGGAAAGCAGCCAACAACACCGCCTCGCGAGAAGCGCCTGCAGGGGCAAGGGCCAACACCAACACGGCCTCCGTCAACCCAATACCATTTACACTAAGAGGCAGAACACCCACTACACCAGCCAATGTCGAAGCATACAACACGGGCATAAAAGGCAGTGTCTCTCCCGCGACCTGCAAATAAAACCACAAAGCAACCCCATTGAGCACAACAAAAGCAGCAGAATAAAGCACACCAAGCCCTGTGGCGCGCCTGGTGGTCATCGCCATCGCTATCATCAGGCGTTCAAGGCGGCCATAAAGTCCGCGCAACCATCGCACGTTTCGCATCCAGTTGCCAAGACGCTTTGCCCACGCCCCGCGTGCTTTCCAAAAGAATGCCAGGGCAAATACCCCCATCCCAATAGCAAAATCACTCCCCATCAAAATTTTCTGTTTCCGCAACAAGGAAAACAAAAACGGCACAACAAGCAAATGCATGCCAACAACGGTAATGTAGCCATAAGCCCTGTCTAAAAACACTGAAGCAAAAACACCTGCCCGCTGAGACCTGTATTGCCGATCAATTTTCACAAAGCGGTAGCCATCGCCCCCAATGGTAGAGGGCAAGAAATTATTCCAGAAAAAGCCTTCCAGGTTGACCATCAAAACGCTTTTCAGGCGCAAAGGCAAGCCCACATCCCTGAGAATGTTCTGCCATCGCAACGCCGAAAAGAGAAAACCACCCCAAAAACACAAAATCGGCCATATCAGCAGCCGCCAATCGCTACGCCTGGCTAATTGAACGAACATCCCCCAATTCAATCGCCACAGAAGCACCCCCAACAACAAAAACGATGTCACAATCCTGAGCGCCAAAAAGAGGCGGCTACGCGCCGAGGGTTTGCTTTTGCTTTCCATAGCCATGGCCGCAAATCAAGGCAAGGGAGGAACACGCGCCACAAACTCGTTGCACCCCGTGGGCACGTGCGATGGCAAAACGCGCTCGATCTGTAGCCCCAAGGCTTCCAGCATTGCTTGCATCTCCTCAATGCTCGCATATTCATAGGGATAGCCGCCCAGCCAATCCACGACATTGTGGAAGAAATCCATTCCGCGCCGCATTTTGAAGGGATTCTGGCGGGTGGCAACGGCTTTCGCCAACACAATCACGGGGGTAAAACCCCACACCATGCCCCGCTGCCCCCACCCCGGCAAGAGGTTATACATTCGCTTGATGATTTTCCACACAGGCGACGACCAGTGCCGGTTGTAGATGGCAATCGCAAACAAGCCGCCGGGGCGCACCCGCGCAGCCGCGACCCTCAAGGCCTTGCGCATGTTCCCCGTATGGTGCAGCACGCCCCAACTATATACCACATCAAAGGTGCCCAATGCCTCCATCGCGGCTTCGTCCAACACGGAAACCTGCTGAAATTCCAGCGGCACGTCGGGCAGCCAGCGGCGGGCGTTTTCCTGAGAGGTGCGCACGGAAACCGGGTCAATATCGATGCCAACCACGCGTGCAGCCCCCAGTTGCGCCGCGGCAATGGCAAACAAGCCGCTCCCGCAACCAATATCCAGGAAGGACTTTCCCTGCAAGTCTTCCCCCCCCAACAATCGACGCAGCGACTCTCGCGCTTCGGTCAACTGCTGCCCGGTCAGCGACCTGGAAAAAGACGCCCAGTTTTCACCAAACGAAAACCTGACCGCGTCCGATTGCTTCATCCGTTTACCTCCAGTTGTCGCCACACCGCCAGCGTCACCAACGCCCACAGCCGCTTGCCGTGGTCTTCGCGGCCGGCGGCGTGGGCTTCCAGCAAGTGGGCTACAGTCTCACCACGGAACCACACCCGCAGGGGACTTTCGCTGCCCAGCAGCAGGTCACGCGCCCACGGCAGCAACGGCCCCCGCAGCCACGCCCCAATGGGCACGCCAAAGCCCTGCTTGCCGCGGCGCAAAATTTCTGGGGGCAGCACGTCGGCAAAGGCTTTCCGCAAAGCCACCTTGCCCGTCAGGCCGCGCACCTTCATGTGGTTGGGCAGGCGCGCCGCCCAAGCCACCAATTCGTGGTCGAGGAACGGCGAGCGCCCCTCCAGCGATGCCGCCATGGTCATGCGGTCGGCCTTGACCAGCAAATCGCCGGGCAGATAGGTGTGAATGTCGGTGTAAAGGGTGCGATCCAACACATCGCCATCCTCAAGCGCGGCATCGTATTTTACCAGCCACGCTTCGGCCTGGCGAGGGGCAAGGTCAGCGCGGTGTTCCGGCTTCCAAAGCGCCTCACGCTGCCAGGGAGCGAAGTAAGAGCCCCAACGCAGGATGCTGGCACGCGGGTCAATGCGGGGCAACTGCGCCAGCCGTTTCAGGCCGTTGAGCAGGCTGTGCCCCACGGGGCGATTGCCCGGGTCGGGCAAATGGCGCACGGCAAAGGGCACCGCGCCCTGCGTCAACCAGCGCGGCAGCCGCACATAGCGGTTTGCCCACGGGTCGAGCCAATAGCGGGCGTAACCGGCAAAAGCCTCGTCGCCGCCGTCGCCGTTCAGCGCCACGGTCACATGCTCGCGGGTCAGGCGGGAAAGGTGATAAAGCGGCAGCAGCGACGGGTCGGCAAGGGGTTCGCCGACGTGCGCCACGACGGTTTCCACCGTGGCGGGAATGTTGCCATAGGTGAGCATAAATTCGTGATGATCGGTGGCAAAGCGTTCCGCCACTACACGGGCATGGGCGAGTTCCGAGAAGGCTTCCTCTTCGAACCCCACGGAAAACGTCTTCACCGGGCCTTCGGCGGCTTCTGCCATGACCGCCACCACCACGCTGGAATCGATGCCGCCGCTGAGGTGCGCACCCAGCGGCACATCGCTAATCAGCCGCATCCGCACGGCTTCCTCGACCCGCCGCCGCAGTTCGGCCAGCAGTTCCGCCTCGGGGACTTCCCATTTCGGCGTGTAGGCATAATCCCAATAGCGGCGGGTTGCCAGGCTGCCTTCCCGCCACAGCAAATAGTGGGCTGCGGGCAGTTTGTAGATTTCCCGATAGGGCGTCAGGGGTTCGGGAATGTATTGCAGGGCAAGGTAAAGGTCGAGGGCTTCGAGGGAAACTTCGGGGGTGTGCGGCAGCGCCGCGAGCAGCGCCGGAAGTTCCGAAGCGAAATACAGGCGGCCATCCTGCACGGTGTAATAAAGCGGCTTCTGCCCCAAGCGGTCACGGGCGATGAGCAACTGCCGGCGGGGGGCATCCCAAAGGGCGAAGGCAAACATGCCCCGCAGGTGGCGCAGGCATTCGACGCCGTGCTCTTCGTAAAGGTGCACGATGGTCTCGGTGTCGGTGCGGGTGCGAAAGCGGTGGCCGCGGCGCAGCAGGTCTTCCCGCAGTTGGGGGAAGTTGTAAATCTCGCCGTTGAAAACAATCCAGAGGGTTTCGTCTTCGTTGGCGATGGGCTGGTCGCCGGTCTGCAGGTCGATGATCGCCAGGCGGCGCATTGCCAGCCCCACGCCGGGGGCAAAATGGAAACCCTCGCCGTCGGGGCCGCGGTGCACGATGCGGGCATTCATGCGGCGCACCTGCGCCTGCGCTTCAGGGGAAGGCGGCACGAGGGAGGAAAAGGCCAGTCCGCAAATGCCACACATCAAAGCACCTCGCGGAAAAGCGTCAGATATTGGCGGGCAGTGGCTTCCCAGGTAAAGTGCTCCAAGGCACGCTGCCGTGCTGCCTCGCCCATACGCTGCCGCAATGCCGCATCGCGCAGCAACACATCCAGGGCTTCGGCCAGACTGCGGGGGTCGTCTTTGGGCGTCAACACACCCACCTCGGGGGTTATCAGTTCTTCATTCCCCGCAATGCAGGTAGCAATCACGGGCAAACCGGAAGCCATCGCCTCTAAAACCGCATTGGGCATCCCCTCATCTCGCGAAGGGAAGACGAACAGGTTGGCGCGGCGGTAAAAATCTGGAATCCGTTCCGGCGGCTGCCAGCCGGCAAAAGTGACATATTTTTGCAACCCCAGGCGGGAAACCAGCGCCTCCAGCGCCAGACGGTGGGGGCCATCACCCGCGATGGTGAGGTGCCACAGCGGCGGGTCAGGCACCATAACAAGGGCCTGGAGCAACACATCGAGCCCCTTCTGATAAACCACCCGCCCCACAAAGAGCAAGTGCGGCGGCGCCCACGCCCGTTGGGAAGGCGGCGAAAAGCGGCTGGCATCCACGCCGTTGGGAATCACGCGAATGGGCACTCGGGCGTCGAAACGGCGCGCCAAAGCACGCAGGCCCTCGCTGTTGGCGACCACCGCCGCGGCACGCCGCCAGACGCGGTGCAGCACCGGCCCGATGATGCGATGGTAGAGGGCAAAATCATAGGGGCGAAAGCCGGGGACGTCGCCGCCGCGCAGCGCCACCACATAGGGCACGCGCCAAAAGGGCCGCAACAGCCAGGCAATGATGCCGCTGGGCGCGCCGAAGAACGCCAGCACCACATCCGGACGCTCGCGGCGCATCTGCCGGGCGGTATGCCACAGGCCACTGAGGAGAAAAGCCGCCTGCTCGACAGCCCCCGAGCGGTCAGGTCGCCGCCGCAGGGCGGAAATGCGCTTCACTTTCACGCCGTCGTTTTCCTCGTGGCGCGGCAAATCACCATAATGCGCCGTCAGCACGGTGACATCATGACCTGCGCGGGCAAAGGCAGCAGCCAAATGGCGGCTGGCATTGCCCGCTCCGCCGCCCACGGGGGGATATTCAGGATTCAACAACAGGATGCGCATCGGTAAGCACTGCCCATTTCAAGGCTGCACAACCGGCTCACGGCTGTGGCGGCACAGGCAAAAGTTGGCCACATGTCAACGGACGCTCCCGGGGCACCAAAATTTCTACGCCAGCTTCTGGAAAAACTGCCGCTACCTGATAATAACACAGCGTTGGCGCAGAAACCCACCGCACCCAGGCATTGTTCTCGGCAGCAAAGTTATTACCATCAGCCGGTTTCGTAAGGAGGTGCAACGGCTCGCTAATGATCACAGCAAAACGATGGCGAGCCAGGTCATGGTAATAGCGCGCAAAATAAGCACTGTTACCCGCCATGGCCTGATCCATCATGTATTTCTTTTCATACTCAGGCACCAGGGGTATATCCTTCACGAACCCAAAGGTCAACAACTGCCGATGGTCGATGAACAACACTTCACCGCCGTTTTCCGCTGCCCGTTGCACGTGCTGACGCACCGCCTCCAATGCCGGCTGCCACTGCCCAGAGGAGGGAATGTGCCGTGGCAATGCCGCCAGAAAGACGAAATACATGGGCACGGCCACCAGTGCCAGCAACACACCCTGCTCCCATTGCGTCCACCTCTGCGCGCGCAGCCAGGCTTCCCCGCCCTGCCGCCAAAACACCACGGTGGTCAACAACACGGCGATAAGGAACATATCCAGGTTATGCAAATTGCTGCCACCGCCGATTTTGAGGCTGACGACAACGCCAACCACAAGCAATGTCCCCAACACGCCGCCAATGGTCACACACGCCCAGCGCGCCAACCGCCACGCACCGCGTCGACGCCACACCCACCATAAAAGCATCACCGGCGCAACGGCCAACGCCGCCCCCAACAAAATCCCCGGCTGATAGGTGGCATTGGGCCACAAACGCGCCCAAATAAGCGGCTGTTGCACCGTGGTATTTTCCGCCACAGATGCTGCTTTCAAAGCCCCGCCTACACCCAAATACTTCTGAAGCAGCGCCCAGCCAATGCCCCAAAATTTGGTCATCTGCCCACTTAGCAACACGCCCAGCAAGCCGCCGCCAACCAGCCACCACCCCTTTTCTCGCCAGGCAGTTTGCCATGCTTCTTCAGTTCGCACAACGCCTGCTGTCAAAAGTGCACCCCACAATGCCGGGGCAAGCAACCACGTAAAGCGGGTAATGGCAGCATAGTAAGCCGCCCCAGTGACGAGCAAGCCACCGGCCCACCACGGTAACGCCGTTTCAGCCAACACCAAAGCCCATGCGCTCAACAACAGCGGCGTGTAAATCGGGCCCTGGCTGAGAAACAGGAAACCCCATAGCCCAGCCCAAAAAGCCGTTCCCCGCGCCTTTTTAGGCTTCCAAAAAGCAGCCCACGTGAACAACAGGTAGGGGGCAGTAAAAAGGAAAGCGCTCCACAAGCGCACACCGGCAATCCCCACCCCGGGGATCAAAAACACCAGCCCCCACAGAAACTGCCGTCCTTTGTCAATATAGGCAAAAATGGGCTTCCCCGCGGGATAGGCATAGCGCCCGCGCCCAAACATGACCGAATAGTCCCACAAGCGGTTGCCTTCCGACCAGGTAAGGGAAAAAGGGTAAGCAGACACATTGACATAGGCACTCAAAAAAGCAAAAACAGCGCCAGTGAGCAACCCTCCCCGCAAAAAGTCTTTCAGTGTCACGCTACCTTGTTGCTCAGAAGCCAGCAAAAACGCAGCGCCCGCCGAAAACACCAGATACAGCCACCAGTGGGCGCTTTCCAGGGCAAATTTATCCCGCAGAGGGCTATACAACACGAGATAGGGGAAAGCAACCAGCCATCCTGCCAGCACCACCCAACGCAAGCCTCGCATCTTTCGGCGCACAGACAACCCCCAGGCTACCACACGGCGGGTAAACGTCAGGAACGCCACAGCGCTTATTGCTATCACGCCAACTCCAACCAATCCACCAGCCAACACTATTGCGTGCAAATTGCCATTACGCAGACCACCTGTGAGGTGCCAGTGCTGCCATAAATCTGCTTCGAGAAAAGCAACAACGCCCACAAGCAAAACTGCAAATATCTTTGAGACTTTCATCCCTCAACTCCCGTCATTACCGGTGGCGTCAAGCACAAATCCCTGCTCAGGAACGCTCCTGCTACACTAAAACAAGCATGATCACCGTTACACCTGCAACCTGCCCGGGAAGTCGGCATCCTCAAAGCCAAGAGAAGCAACCCCGTTGCCGTAAACGACGTAGCCGACGGAAGCCGCGAAAACGCCAAAAGCCGAGGCCAAAATCATCACCTCGTGCGCCAGGCGCTCCGCCAGATCCTGGATTACTCGCCCCCCCCCGCATGACCATCACGCCTTTTCGGACAGGTTCAACACCCGCCGCACGGTGTAAGTCGGCTTCCCCTGCGCTTCGTGGTAAGTCCGCACCAGCATTTCGGCGATCAGCCCCATAAGAATGGACTGAAAGCCTAAAATCACGAACATCAGGCTCAGTTGAAACAAAGGGGAAGTCATCAATGCCACGCCCCAGAAAATGCGCCGAACAATAAGAACGGCCAATAGCACCAAACTGGGCAACACCAACACCAACCCCATGCCGCCGAAAAGATATATCGGCTTATGGAAAAAACTCAACAGGAATTTAACCGTCAACAAATCCAGAATCACCTTCAGCGTGCGCATCAGGCCATATTTGGACTTTCCAAAGCGGCGGGGATGGTGATGCACCACCACTTCCGCCATTCGAGCGCCCACTGAAGCCGCATAAGCCGGAATGAAGCGGTGCATTTCACCATACAGTCGGAAGCCCTGCAATATCTCGCGGCGATAAGCCTTCAGCGTGCAGCCGTAGTCGTGCAAGTGTACCCCCGTCACCCGCGAAATCAGGCCGTTGGCAATACGGGAAGGCAACACGCGGGTCAAGAACGGATCCTGGCGGTCTTTTCGCCAGCCGCTGACCACATCATAGCCTTCCTCCAGTTTGGCAATCAGCATGGGAATATCCGCCGGGTCGTTTTGCAAATCGGCGTCCATGAGCACTACAACGTCACCTTTGGCATGGTCAATGCCAGCAGCAATAGCCGCCGTTTGCCCAAAATTGCGCCGCAGGAAAACCACCCGCACATGCTGCGGGTCTTCCTGCGCCAGCCGTTCCAGCACCGCTGCGCTGCCATCACTGCTGCCGTCGTCCACCAGCACGGCTTCCCACGGGTAGCGGCATGCCGCCAAACCCTCATGGAGCGCTTGGTGCAACAGCGGAAGGTTTTCTTCCTCGTTGTAGACAGGAATGACAATGGAAAGTTTTTTCATTTTTCACCCTGCTCCAAGGCACATTGCCGGATATCTATCAACCAACGGGCTGGCACATCCATATTCTCTGCAGGTGGACTTGCCGCAACGATTGAAACACAAGGGGCCTGCAATGCCTTTTGGGCTTGAGGCGACAAGCGTCTCCACCATTCAAACGGGACGTAAACGAAATCAAAACCCAGCCGTCGCAAGTCTTCCAGTGCGGGCGTTTCCATAAGCATTTTGTGAACAGGGAGTTCATGGTCGAGCGCCCCATAATATGTAGGGTTGCCCGTCACCGCGACAGCAGAGATTTCTGGCCCAAACACCAAAGCATTTTTAGGCAAGGCCCCCCACGCCTGCTTCGCCACAATAGCATCATAGCGTGTAATGCTCTTTCCGAGCGTCCAATGTTGAATGGCGGTTAGTTGCAAGGCCCCCAACACTACGCCACTCAGGGATATTAAACACAATGCAACAGCCGTTGTTTTCCCAAGCCATCGCGTCTTTTCCTGAGCAAGCCACTGCCACAAAGCAAGCGCCAGAAACAGGTTCCACACGAACACGCCAAAATTCATCAGGCGGGCAATGTCCCTGTCCACAGAATACCGCACAAACATGGGAATCAAGAAACCCAACATCGCAGAAACCAGGTAAACCCCCAGAACCATCTCTTCCGCACGCCCTCGGGCGAAGCGCTGCCATCCCCACTGCCACGCCAGCGGCGCCACGACCACACTCACGCCCATCTCTGCAATGGCAACGACCCACGCCAACGGAGAAAACACCGACAAAGGCCCCAAATGGGCAGATACTACCGCAGGCGGCCAGCGCAGGCTAAAACCACCTGCAAAAAAAGTCGGCGTTGTCACTTGTTCCAGATGCAACATGCGTAACAAATATTCGGTGAGCACGCCCCCTTGCAATAAAGCCAACGGCAACGACAACAACACTGCTACAATCCAGGGCTTCATCTCCCGCCAAATTCGTTTCTTCCATCCCCAAATCAGAAGCAATGCACTTCCTGCCAACACAAGGACGTAAGTGGTCTCTGCAACCAAAGCCCAAAACCCCAACAACAAAGCCGTCAGCACACTACCTTTGGCCTCAACCCGCACGCGCAGCCAGACAACCCACACCAAAAAGAAAACGACAACAGCCAACGTAGTTACGCCTGAATGCCCCATGATATAAGGGTTAGAAATACCACTTAAGAAAGCCACCGGCCAAGAAAGCAACGGCCCACCGTCCACATGCCAATTTCGCGTGAGCACTACAGAAAGCGTACTTCCCGTAGCCGCTGTGGTTCCCCACAACGGAGAAGTCTTGTCCAAAGCCGAGAGAAGCGGAGCGGGCAACAGCAACAACAAATATCGGGCCCCGCCAGCGAACACCATTACCCCAAGGGCTACCAATTTTTGAAACTGTTTTTGAAGATACCAGGAAGCCCAAACCCAAGCCAATATCACACCATATCCCCACAAAATCGCTTTCCCTACATCAAAAGCAGCCCAGGGAAACAAATATCCTATCCGTACTAAAGATGCTCCAAAAAGGTCAAAACCATAATGGTAAGGCAAGCCCACATGAGGATTTAGATAATCCACAGGGGGAATATACCCTCGTGCCAGCATAGAAATCAAAGGAATATGCAGCGCATCATCAAAAAGTTCTAAACCAAACTCCACCTCTACTATCAAAAAAAACAGAGTTCCCCACGCTAACCAAAACTTCCACCCATCTTTCAAGGCCTGCACAAATGAGCGTAAAGAAAACACCGTGTTCCTCTCAAAAAACATACCCCCAAATACCACAATGATTGCGGGAAATACAAATGCCATACCTGGCGATAACCAACGCCCCAAAAGGTTCACTAAAAGTAAATATACTACCAGCCCCACGCCCCATGCAGTCGCCGCACGATATTTCGGCGTTTTCCACTCAAAGCCTCCACCCAGCAACCCCCACCCTCCAAACCACCACAACAGCATCACCACAAGCCACAGCAGAAAGCCCACTGGCGAACCTGAGCGAAACAGCCACTGCATGCCACCCTCCTCACGCGGTCTTCACCGCCGCCGCCCAGGCGCGCTCGGCCTGATACCACGCCACGGTGCGGCGAATGCCTTCCGGCAGGGGCACGGTGGGTTCCCAGCCCAGCAATTGCCGCGCCTTCTCGATGCTTGCCCACGTGGTTTCCACATCGGCGGGGTGGCGCGGTTCCCGCACCACGCGCGCCTGCTTTCCTATGGCTTCCTCAATCAACCGAATGAGTTCCAGCACCGTGTAGGGGCGGTCGTTGCCCAAGTTGATGACCTCGTAACCCAACGGCTTCAGCCCCAAAATCGTACCGCGGGCGATATCATCCACATAAGTAAAGTCGCGCGACTGCGAGCCATCACCAAAGAGCCGCAACGGGCGGCCTTCGCTAATCCATTGCACAAAGCGGAAGGGCGCCATATCGGGGCGTCCGGCAGGCCCGTAAACCGTAAAATAGCGGAACACGGTCACATCCAGCCCGTAAAGGCGGTGATAGGTGTAGCACAGCGCCTCGGCAGTTTTTTTACTGGCTGCGTAAGGAGAAAGCACGCGATCGGTGTTGGCGTCTTCCCGATAGGGCACCGGGTTGCCTTCCCCATAAAGGCTGGAGGTGGAAGCCTGCACGAACTTGGGCACACCGTAGCGGCGACACATTTCGAGCAGGTTGAGCGCGCCGGTGGTGTTGGTTTCCACATACACCCACGGGTTTTCCACGCTGTAGCGCACCCCGGCCCGCGCGGCGAGGTTAATGACCGCCTCGAAGCGGTTGCCTTCGCCCAAGGCAAACACTGCTGCCTTGTCCGTAATATCCAACCGCTGGAAGACAAAGCCTGGCAACCGCTTCGAGGCGGTCATTAACCTCGCCGCGCGGGCCGGGGTGCGCTACAGCGTGGAAAACCCGTGGGTG
>JALVOR010000141.1 GCA_027026295.1 Anaerolineales bacterium
TTGCCGAAGCGGCTTTCACTTCCCGCGACACCTTCGGGGATTTGCCGGGCTTTTTGAACAGCAAAATGAACTCGTAGTCGATTTCCACAATGCCATTTGGGGGGTAGGGGTACGAACCCATCACGCTCGCGCCGCCGGTGGTGTTCATGGTGGTGCGCTTTTGCCAGATGATCGCGCCCATATAGTCAAAACCGATTTGTTCGGCCTGGGCAATCACCTCGGCGTGCAAAGGAATGACTTTGTAGCGCCCGTAGACCACGGCACGGGCGAACTGGTCACCAATGTTGATGCACAAGCGCCGCCCTGGACGCAGCACACGGTAGATTTCTGCCCAAACGTGATAGAGGGAACGCAGGTATGCGTGCAAAGTCTGCCCATAGCCAATTTGCCCCCCCACGCCATAATCCTTCAAATGCCAATACGGCGGCGAGGTGATGACTAAATCCACGCTCGCAGCAGGCAGTTCCGGCATTTGGCGGCTATCGGCCTGATAAATTCTCGCCCATGGCGACATCAAAACTTCCTCAGAAAAAAAGACACACTACCCTCCCCAAAAGTAGTGCGTCATGAGTTCAAGAACGGCGGCGACGGCGACGCGCCGGGCGGATTTGCCGGGCGTTTTGCTCACACCAGAGCACCCGGTCGGGCACCATCCAGCCGTTGGTCAAATAAACGTTCTGCTGAAACTGAACAGCGACCATTTTCTCATCGGCCTGTACCACAACACCGGGAACCCACCCGCGCATGCGCTCGCCTTCGTCGTTGTCATGATCACAATACACCTCGACCATATCACCCACATCGAAAATGCGGGGGTCCTGCGGTTCTTCCGAAAAAATCACCTTGCCCGCCATAGCACCTCCATGCAAATCCAGAATGCCGGGCACTTAACGCCCTTTTCCATTCTACCCCATCTTTTCCTCGATGGCACACTGGAAACGCTCTCGCACGCCAGCAAAGGGAATGCGCTGCATGATGGGGTCGAAGAAGCCTTCCACAATCAGGCGCTCGGCCTCGGGCGCGGGGATGCCGCGGGTTTCCAAATAGAACATCTGCTCGGGGTCCACTTTGCCGATGGTCGCGCCGTGGGTGCAGCGCACATCGTTGGCCTTGATTTCCAGCCCGGGGATGGAATCGGCGCGGGCGGTATCGCTGAGCAGCAGGTTGCGGTTGGCCTGATAGCCGTCGGTTTTCTGCGCTTCAGGCGAGACGAAAATCATGCCCCGCCACACCGAGCGGCTGTGGTCGGCAAGCGCGCCTTTGTAGAGCAGGTCGCTGGTGGTGTGCGGCGCGAGGTGATCCTGGCGGGTGTCGTGGTCGAGGTGCTGTTTGCCATCGGCAAAATAAAAGCCGGAAACCCGCGCCGAACTACCCGCCTCGGCCAAGCGCACCTGGGTGAAACTCTTAGTGAGGCGGCTGCCTAACGAGCCGAAAATCCACTCGATGGAAGCATCGCGGCCCAGGTGGGCGCGCTCGTGGGTGAAATTCCACACATGACGCCCCCACGATTGCAGTTCCACAAAATGCAGGCGGGCAGCACTGCCCAGCAGAATTTCCACCAAGCCGACGTGCAGGGTTTGCCCTTCTTCGTCGAGGGAGGCCGACTCGTGCACGTAGGTGAGCGACGCACCCTCGTCCAGCCAGATGACAAGATGGTCGATATGCGCCAGGCCCGCGCCCGGCCCCCAGGCAAGGCTGTGCAGCGGGGCTTCCACCT
>JALVOR010000142.1 GCA_027026295.1 Anaerolineales bacterium
TGCGCAAGTTGCTTGTGATTCTCAACGCGATGGTTCGCTCTATGCAACCCTGGCAGCCCCAACTTTCCTCGCTACAGGCTTGACTTTTATCACGGTTGCTCTGCGTTAATGCCCTGGTATGCAAAAAAATCCGCGTGCAGCCGCCATTATCCGCGTCATCCGTGGCCCATTTTCCCAAGGCTGAGTAGTTCCCCTACCCGATGGTAGGAGGGATCATGCCCCGCAAAATCAAAGTTGCCGCCGTCCAGATGGACGCTCAATGTACCCCTGCGCCGGAGCGCCTGGCGCGGGCGGAACGGCTGGTAGCCGAAGCGGCTGCCGCAGGCGCAGACCTGGTGGCCTTGCCGGAGATTTTCAACACCGGCTACTGTTATTCGGATGAAAATTATCAGCGTGCCGAGCCATTGGGGGGCAAAACCGTCGCCTGGATGCAGATGACCGCCGCCGGTACGGCGTTCATTTGGCAGGAAGTTTGCTGCTGCGCGAAAGAGACGGAATCTTCAACGCCCTGCTGCTCTTCGCCCCTGACGGGCGCATGTGGCGCTACGACAAGACCTGGCCGTGGGGCTGGGAGCGGGCTTATTTCCGCGGGCGGCGCGGCGTGAGTGTGGCGCACACCGACCTGGGCGACATCGGCCTGCTGATTTGCTGGGACGCTGCCCATCGCTCCCTGTGGCGGGCTTACGCCGGGCAGGTAGACCTGATGCTAATTGCCAGCAGCCCACCGGATGTCACCAACCCGACCTTCGTGTTCGAGAACGGCGAAAGCGTCACCTTCGACGATTTCGGCCTGGTCGGACGGATGCTCAAGGACACAGGGAAGCGTCTCTTTGGCGAAATGGTGAACCAGCAGACCGCCTGGCTGGGCGTGCCGACGGTGCAGACCGCGGCGAGCGGTCATCTGCGCACGGTGCTGCCCGCCAGTCGCGCGTCTCTGCTTGCGTTTCTGCCCGCCGCACCCGCGCTGGTGCGGCACTGGCCCCACGCCCGGCAGGTGACGCTCACATGTGACTTCATCCCCGGCTGCAAAGTGGTGGATGCCAGGGGGCACGTGCTCTCAGCGTTAGCACAATCCAATGGGGAAGCCTTCACAGTAGCCGAAATCACCTTCGCGGACGAAAAACCGCGCCCTCGCGGCGCGCAGCCCCCATCTCCCCTGCCTGCGCTCAGTTACCTGCTCTCCGATGGCGTCCTGCCTGCCCTGACCGCGCCGGTCTATCGGCGCGGGATGTGGCAGGTGGCACAATAAGCGGGGCCACCCTGCCACAAAGGGGGGTTGAGCAATGACCATTGCACGACAGAAGTTCGCCTCCCTCCAACAACGAAAGCCCCCGTACCGGGTACAGGGGCTTTGTTACCGCGTCGCTGCAGGATCAGCAGTCCAGGCAGATTGTCGGCACCGGTGTCGACGTCGGAGGCGCAGCCGGGGTTGGCGTCGGCGAAGCGGGCGGCGTGGGCGAAGGCGTCAAAGTCGGAGGGGATGTCGACGTCGGCACAGGCGAGGGGAAGGTAAACGTGCTACTCTTCGTGCATATGCCGGCAAAGGTCAATTCCACGGTGTAGGAGCCATACAACGGCGACATGCCGAAAACAGCCGTCCATGTGCGCGTTGTTCCACCGGGGAACGCCCCCGAGGAACTGGCAGACGTCGGCGGGTTGTAATCATTACCGCCATAGTAGGTGCTCCAATTCCACCGGAAGGCATCCACATATTGCCCGCTGTAAATCTTCGGCCACGAAAGCCATGCTGCCGTCAAAGGCATATTGGCCATATTGTCGTTCCTTACCCGGACGTTCAGGTGCCTTCCGCTGACGTAAGCGCCGCTGATGTTAATCTTGCTACAATCGGGCGTCGGTGTGGGCGTTGGCGTAGGCGTGACGGTCGGCGTGTTCGAAGGCGTCGGTGTATTCGAGGGCGTCGGCGTGTTCGAAGGTGTGGGCGTATTGGAAGGCGTCAGCGTAATCGTCGGGGTGGGCGTAATCGTCGGGGTAGGTGTAATCGTCGGGGTGAGCGTAATCGTGGGGGTCATACTGGGCGTGGGCGTGAGGGTGTTCGGGAAGTTAATCTCAAACGTCACTTCCGTCCAGTCCGACCAGTAGCCGCGGTGGGAAGAATACGCGCGCGCGCGCAACGTCGCCGTACCGTTCCCGTTGTGGAGTAAATTCCACCAACTCATCCACATATTATGGCACGTGCTGTCGCCACCAAACGTACAGTAGCGCGCCGCCCATTCCTGATGCCTCTTCACCGTCCCGTCCGGATACACCAACTGAAACTGCACCCTCTGGATACCATCACCGTTACTTACGCCTACCTGTGGATCCCACGCCACAGCCTCAAAGGGCGTGCGCGAGCGATCGCCGTCATCGTCGATGACCAATCCCGGTGACGGATTGACGATTTCCACGTGAATGGGCTCATAGGTATAGTGACGGGCGATGTCGCACGTTAATCCATTGTCGAAACTGAAGTGCAACGTCACACCATAAGTGCCTGTCCGGAAATTGGCGTAACTGACGTAGTCGAAATCAGTTTTCCATGTACTCTGGTAGTTCGCCCCAAGCCTGAGGGCAGGAGATGCCGTGGTCGTCGTCGGCGGCGAGGTGTCATCCACATCATAATAATAGGCTCCCAAAAACTGGGAGTAATCGAACTTCTCGCCGCTCTGTGTTATCGTCCAGGCAATGTCCGCTCCCGTGAAGGAAACCGGCATCGCATTGTCGTTACGCACCACAATCCTCAGATCGTCCTGCAAAACATCAAGGTCACCCACCGAAATCAGGGCACAACTGGGTTCCGGTGTGGGTGTGGGGGTGGGCGTAGCCGTAGGAATCTGAGTAGCCGTGGCCGTCGGCGTCACGGTAGGTGAACTGGTAGGCATCGGCGTCGGCGTAGGCAGACGGATTTCCGGCGGCAAACCAATGACTTTGGAAACGCGGAAGCGCTCCAAAATGCCCGTGCGCTGGGCATGCAAATGCACTTTGGAAACAAACCCCGTGACCAGCGGCAAAATGACCGGGTGCTCGAACGTCACCGAAACCAGCACGCGGGTAGGCCCCAGCGTGGGGTCGCCAGCATCATCTGCCGGCAAACAACGGTCTGAGGGCGGGTCGTACACAAAGCCCGGGCGGGTGCTGCACACCGTGACGTGGAAGTAGCCTTTCCCTCCGGGAGATGCCACATCGTCCTTCATGATACCCACAGCCACCCCGCGCACGACGGCCTTAATGCTCGCCACGCGCGCCGCGTCGATTTCTGCATCCTTGTGGGCACCGGCGCATGGCGTGCCATCACCATCCAGGTCAACGCAATAAGAATCGTCATATTCCCCTGTCTGGGCATAACGCACACCATAGCGCGCCGCGTTCTCCACGACAACGTAGGCTTCCACCACGCGTGCGATTTCAATAATCGCAAACAGCATGATAAGGACAACCGGCAACACCAATGCAAATTCCAATGCTCCCTGCCCGTGTTCCCGCATATGTAACCATTTTTCTTTCATCGTGCCACCTCACCCTTAGTGGGTCAATCGAGTAAACAGCCGGGACGCAATATCGGCGAAAACCTGATCCAGTTCGGAACCTGTGGGAGAATGATAGTAATTGCCGCACCACTCGTTGTAATCCGTAATGCCTTGGCACGGGTCGGTGGCAGGGTCGCCATCGTCGCCCACGGCGGCAATGTAACGCAACAATGCACCACCATCCGGATTAGCACTAGCATTGCCCAAGCCAATTGCGAAAATGATTGCGCTTTGCCCACCCACGGCGCACCCCGGCGCAGGGCTGCTTGCCGAGCAAGCCACCAAATCGGCCATGTCGTGGGCATAATCATCGGCATCGTAAGCAGAACTGCTCGCGGCATGACGGGTATCGGGGTCTGTGTCGCGGCAAAAAGGCGGCGAACCGAACGTGCTAGAGGGGCAATAACCTATCGGGAGCGAAGCCCGCAAAGTTGCCGCCGAACTCAAATCGTCGGTCGAGGAAGGCAATGTGGCATTGGCTGCCCCGTCGGTCAGGAGGATCACAATCCACAGCGCATCCTCCCGCCCGCTGGTGCTGAGCAACTGGGAAGCCCAAAACAGCCCGCCGCCAATGTTGGTGGTGGTGCACGTCGACGGGTCGTTATAGGCCGGATTGCGCAACAAAGGACAATCCAGCCCCAAGTAAGCCCCGCCGCCATCATACCGCCTGCAAGGTCCCGGCGCATCGCTCGACGTCAAATCACTGGGGCACGTCCAGCCGGGGTCAAACACCTGCAAGCCATTGATGATGCTGGCCGCCACACCATAATCATATGTCCATGCCGCGCTCAGGGGAGCCGACGTCGGTGTTCCCGGAGGGAACTTGGGGGCGGTATCTCCCGCACGCCAGCCATCGGAAAAGGTCACGACGGCCACACGGTCCTGCTCCTCTGAGGATGCAATGTTCAAAACGCGGCTGACGAAATTCAGCGCCGAACTGCGCACCTCTTCAAAAGGATGACAGCCATGCACCGGGTTACATTTGGAAGGATCGCGCATCGCGGTGCCCGGAGGGGCGTCATACGTCATCGACTCGGAAGTATCCAGCACCAGCACCACGTCCATTGCCGCGGCTTCCCCCACCGCTTCGGCCTTGAGCGGAACTTTGTTAATGCCAATGATCTGCAGGAAAACCGTCGGCATCTCAACTTCTACTTTGACCCTCACTTTTTTGCGGCGCGGCGGGTTGCACAGGTAAGCATCTCCGGGATCTGTCGCACAGGTATCCACAACCAGACTGGTCGGGTTAAAGCCGTTTGCATGAATAATCGAGCCGGCAGCACGCCTCATTTCTGCCACATTGCGGTTTTCCCGGAATTGTGCAGACGCGGCCAGCGCGCCGGCATCCACCGCCTGACGCAGCCTTCCCATGACTACCAGATAGCGTCCGAGATCAATCGCAAAGCCCACAAACGCCAGCAACCCCACCAGCGCAGCGGCAATGATCAATGCCATTTGACCGCGGGAAGCAAATTTCCTTCTCACTGCTGCCTCCTCAAGGGGCGGGAGTCGGCGTGGGTTCTGCCGAGACCAGCGGCATCACGCCATAAGCGTAAACTTCTATCGGGTCAGGCAAAAACGCCTGAATCCAGGGCAACTTCAAACGCTGATGGTAATGATAAAACACTTCTACAATCACCAACCCCGTGCTGGGTGCTGAGGTATCGATCATCGCGTTGATGTCGCTATCACTCAGGCGAGAAGTAAAGTTTCCATAATACGACCATCCGCTGCCGCTGGGGAACCGGGCAGTCACGCCATGCCCCTTCAACACCGCGACTGCTGACACCACAATGTCATCCTCTGTGGGGTCCAGTTGCAAACGCGGGCGCTCCTGATTCAGTTCGGTCACCACATCACACGCTGCCTGGCGAAAGAAATCGTGCGTCGCGGTGCAATCGGTCACACCGTCACGAATATAATAGAAGCCGTCACTGGAAAAGCGCGCCGCTGAGGGCATGTTGAGCGTGAAG
>JALVOR010000143.1 GCA_027026295.1 Anaerolineales bacterium
TGCCGTGGCTTTATCTGAACACGCTGACCGCGCTGTTCGCTTCGTGGGTTATCAGCCATTTCGAGCACATCATTGCCCAGGCTGCCGTGCTGGCGATGTTCCAGTCGGTGGTCGCCGGGCAGGGCGGCAACACCGCCAGCCAGAATGTGGCCATGACGGTGCGGGCGATTGCGTTGGGCAAACTTTCCCCGCGCTCGCTTATCAAAGTGCTCTGGCAGCAATTCATCATTGGTCTGCTGCTGGGCATTTTGGTGGGCAGTGTGGTAGGCGTGGGGGTGTATTTCTGGCGCGGCAACCTCTATTTGAGCCTGGTGTTAGGGCTGGCGCTGGTTGGTAACCTCAGCGTGGGTTCGGTGGTAGGCGTGCTGGTGCCGCTGGTGTTGCAAGCGGTGGGCGTTGACCCGGCGCTGGCTTCCTCGATTTTGGTGACAGCCGTGACCGACTCCAGCGGCTTTTTCATCTTCCTCAGCCTGGCAGCGCATTTCCTGAGCAAAATCATTGGGCAATGAGCAGGAGGCAACCATGAAACTCAAAGGCAAACACATTGGCGTGTTCGTGGAAGAAGGCTTCGAGGATTTGGAATTTTGGGTGCCGGTGATGCGCCTGCGGGAAGAAGGCGCGCAGGTCACGGTTATCGGCACCGGTCGGCAGGAAACCTTCCGCGGCAAGCACTGCCTGGAAGCCCGCCCCGATGTGACCGCTGGACAAATCAAGGCCGACGATCTGGACGGGCTGGTGGTGCCCGGCGGCTGGGGCCCCGACAAACTGCGCCGCAGCGAGGCCGTGCTGGCGTTAGTGCGCGAGGTAAACGCCCAGGGCAAAATCATCGCCAGCATTTGCCACGGCGGCTGGGTGCTGGCTTCGGCGGGCATCGTGAAAGGGCGCAAAGCCACCGGCTCGCGCGGCATCCGCGACGACATGGTCAACGCCGGCGCCGAATGGGTGGACGCGCCTGCCTTCCGTGACGGCAACCTGGTGTGGGGTCGGGTGGTTGCTGACATTCCTGCCTTTTGCCGCGAACTGGTGACAGCGTTGGCGGAGTGAAATTGATGTAACTGTTCAGCCGGAAGACAATGGGTCACGGATGATGCGAACAGTCACGGATGGACGCGGATTTTTGAACGCCAAGGTCGCCAAAGGGACGCCAGGAAGTTAGCGCGAAGGCCGCCAAGAAGGGATAACGCAGAGGCACGGAGGGATGCAAAGAGGCGCAGAGGAAGAAGAGTGCAAAGAAAATTCCTGTGTTTTCGGTGGCGTTTCTGTGCCTTCTGTGGTTTTTGGCATGCGGAGCCAGGGCTGAACAGTTACAAATTGGTCACCATAAATTTAACCCCAAGATGCGGGCGAACACCAGAAGGCTGATAAAATAACACGCGAGTTATTTCTTCACCGTCTTACTTTGCGAGAGAGGCTTTGCCTATGAACGCAACCCAAACTTCGTGGCGACGACGTTTGACCTACTACTTCAAGCACGGCGATGTACTCTGGTGGGCGTTGATTACTCTCTCGGCGCTGGTGGCCGTGGTGCTGGTGCTGTGGATTGGCTGGCAGGTGTGGGTGCAATCGGCGGAATCCCGCCACGCTTTCGGTTGGGCGTTTGTCTCGCCGTGGGCAAAACCCGCGTGGAATCCGGCGTTAGACAAATTCCAGGCGTGGCCTGCCATTTACGGCTCGCTGATTACCGCCCTGATTGCGCTGATTTTGGCTGTGCCCCTGGCGTTGGGCATAGCGGTTTTCCTTTCCGAACTTGCCCCGCCGTGGCTGCGCGGCCCCCTCAACTACATGGTCGAAATGCTCGCAGCCATCCCCAGCGTGGTGTATGGCTTGTGGGGCATCTATGTCTTCCTGCCGTTGGTGGTGGTGCCCGTGGGCAAGGCGCTGGAGCCGTTGGGCGGGCTGCCGGTGGTCGGCGAACTTTTCCAGGGGCCGACGCCCGCTTCGGGCTTCACCCGCCTGGGCGCGGCACTGGTGCTGGTCATTATGATTTTGCCCACCATCGCCGCTGTCAGCCGTGATGTGCTGCAGGCCATCCCCCGCAGCCAGCGGGAAGCCGCGATGGCGTTGGGCGCGACCCGCTGGGAAACCGTGTGGAAGGTGCTGCTGCCCTACGGGCAGAGCGGCATTTTGGGCGCGGTCATTCTGGGCTTTGGCCGCGCCATTGGCGAAACCATGGCCGTCACCATGGTCATTGGCAACAGCGCGGGCGGCGGTTATTCCATCCTCAAGCCCGGCTACACCATGGCGAGCATCATCGCCAACGAGTTTGCCGAAGCCGTCAGCGATTTGCACACCTCGGCGCTGATGGAAATTGGCCTGGTGCTGTTCGTGATTACCCTGCTGCTCAATGCCCTGGCGCGCTGGCTGGTGGTCAACCGCACCATCAAGCGTGCCTGACCCCGCTTCGGGAGGCTTCCCCATGCCTACAGAGAGCGTTTACGCGCATGTCAATCTGGAAAGCAACTACCGCCGCCGCAAAATACTCAATGCGGTGATGCTTTCGCTGACGGGGCTGACCGTGTTGGTGGCGGTGGTGCCGTTGGTGTGGATTACCGTCTATGTGGTCATCAAAGGCGGCAAGTACATCAATTGGGCGCTGTTTGCCCGCCTGCCTGCCCCCATGGGTGCGCCCGGCGGCGGGGTGTTGCACGCCATCGAAGGCACGGCGGTGATGGTGACGTTAGCGTCGGTGATTGCCATTCCGTTGGCTTTGCTGGGGGCGTTTTACCTGCTGGCGCGCCCCAACACGTCGTTAGCCCACGGCCTGCGTTTCAGCACCGACATGCTCGCCGGCACGCCTTCCATCGTCATTGGCCTGTTTGGCTATGCCGTCATCGTAGTGGTGCAGAAACACTTCTCGGCGTTTGCGGGCGGCATTGTGCTGGCCATCATCATGCTGCCGGTGGTGCTGCGTTCTGCTGAGGAAATGCTCAAACTCGTGCCCGCCGAAATGCGGGAAGGTGCCCTCGCGCTGGGTTCCCCCGAATGGCACGCCGCGCTCAAGGTGGTGCTGCCTGCTGCCATGGAAGGCATCGTGACCGGCGTGATGTTGGGCATTGCCCGCGCGGTGGGCGAGACCGCCCCGCTGCTCTTTACCGCCTTGGGCAATGACAACTACGAAATCGGCAAAATCGTTCGCAGTGGCATTCGTCACCACCAGAGCGTGGGGAAGATTTTAGGGCAGATTTTCGCCCAGCCCGCCGATGCCCTGCCGCTGACGCTGTGGAAGTATGCCCAGCAGCCCTATCAGGAGCGCGTGCAGCAGGCATGGGCGGTGGCTTTTGTGCTCATGCTCTTCGCCTTGGGCATCAACATCCTTGCCCGTGCCCGGCTGGCTTACCGCCGCCGCAAGTTGTACGGCTAATGCGTGGAGGTCAACATGCAACCTGAAACCGCTGTCGTGAAGGTTTCTGCTGGGGCGCAGCCTGCTGCAGCCGAAGCCGACACCAAAATGCTCATCAACGGCGTATCGGTGTATTACAAGGCTTTTCGCGCCATCAAGGAAATCGACCTGCCGGTCTACGAAAACCGCGTTACGGCCTTCATCGGCCCGTCGGGGTGCGGCAAGTCCACCTTGTTGCGTTCCCTCAACCGGATGAACGACCTCATCCCCGGCGCACGGCTGGAAGGCGAGGTGCTGCTGGACGGCGAGAACATTTACGCCCCCGGGCAAGACGTGGTGGACATCCGCCGCCGGGTGGGCATGGTCTTCCAGCGCCCCAACCCTTTCCCCATGAGTGTGTATGACAATGTGGCCTTTGGCCTGCGCCTGCTGGGGCTGCGGAAGAAATCGGTGATGGACGAAATCGTGGAGCGCAGTTTGCGCGCGGCGGCGTTGTGGGAACACGTCAAAGACAACCTCGGCCAGTCGGGCATGGCGCTTTCCGGCGGGCAGCAGCAGCGCCTGTGCATTGCCCGCGCCATCGCCGTGGAGCCGGAAGTGATTTTGATGGATGAGCCGACCTCGGCGCTCGACCCTGTGGCGACGCTGACCATCGAAGACCTGATTCAAACGCTGAAAGAGAAATTCACCATCGTCATTGTCACCCACAACATGCAGCAGGCGGCGCGCGTTTCCGATTTTACTGCTTTCCTGAGCATGGACGACGACCGCGCCGGCTATCTGGTGGAATATGGCCCCACCATGGAACTGTTCACCAACCCCAGGAAGAAACTGACCGAAGATTACATTACTGGCCGTTTCGGGTAACTGTTCAGCCTATGAGAAAACAGGCCACGTCTGTGTTTTCTGTCTGCGTAATCCGTGGTTCCTCTTGGGGCCGAACAGTTGCCGCTTTGGGTGATTTTTATTTTGGAAGGAGGAAAATGATGCCACGCCGCAAAGTGCTGGAAGATGAACTCAAGTCGTTGATGGGCGATATCATGCGCCTGGGCGAGAAGGTCAACCAGGCAATGCTGGATGCCATCGAGGCTTTGAAGAAGCGCGATATTGCTGAGGCAGAGCGGATAATCGCTGCCGATAAGGAAATCAATGCCCTGCGTTTCGAAATTGAGCGTACTGCGCTGGTGGTGATTGCCACGCAGCAGCCCCTGGCGCACGACCTGCGGATTCTGGCTTCCATTTTGGATATTGCCGGTGAACTGGAACGCATGGGCGATTATGCCAAAGGCGTTGCCAAAATCAACATTTTGATGGGCGACAAGCCGTTGCTCAAGCCCCTGATTGACCTGCCGCGCATGGTGGAAATTGCTACCAACATGCTGAAGGACGCGCTGACGGCGTTCAGCAACGACGATGCCGAAGCCGCGCGCAGCATTCCCCAGCGGGATGATGAAGTGGACGCCCTCTACAACCAGATTTACCGCGAGTTGATTACCTTCATGATTCAGGACCCCAAGACCATCGACCAGGCCAATTATCTGCTGTGGGCAGCGCACAATGTGGAACGCCTTGCCGACCGCGTGACCAACATTTGCGAGCGCACGGTGTTCGACGCCACGGGCGAAATCGTGGAACTGGCGTAAGCGCTTCTCCGGCAGCGAGAAGCAGGCAGGGAAACCAGACCGCGGATGCGCACGTTTTTTTGGAACGCTAAGGCGCAAAGCAAAGCACGCAAAGAAGGGATAATGCCGAGGCGCAGAGGAGGTTGAATTTGGCATGGTGTTGCTTTGGTTTTCTACGCATTGACGAAGTAACGCTTCACGAATTGCCTTATTTCTGTGTTTTCTGTGGCGCTTTGGCTGATTGACTGACATCCCGTAGTTTGATTGCTCAACACAACATCAATCGCGCTCCCGCTCGTTGTTTCCTTGGCCGACAACCCCATCTCGTCAGGCCAAGGCTTTTCGAAAACCTCGTTTTTCATGCCCTCTCCTCTCCTCCCAAGCCGCCCCCTTCGACTTCGCTCAGGGCCCCCTTCGTCTTCGCTCAGGGCGGCCTTCGTCTTCGCTCAGGGCGGCCTTCGACTTCGCTCAGGGCGGCCTTCGACTTCGCTCAGGGCAGCCTTCGTCTTCGCTCAGGGCGGCCTTCGAC
>JALVOR010000144.1 GCA_027026295.1 Anaerolineales bacterium
GAAAGCGGCCGCAGTGGGCAGGCCAAAGGCGGCCTCGTAACCGCTGAGGGCGACCAGCACCAACGCCACCCAGGTCACGCCGCCCAGCGCGCCCGCCCGCACCAACGGCACGCCCAACAGCAGCACGCCCAGCATCCCCAGGCCGGAAAACAAAATCTGCAGCGCCTGCTCCGCGCCTTCCAGCGAAGCCATTTCGGCCTGCACGGTGAGGATTTCCTCGCCCAAACGCAGGGCAAGGCGGCGCTGAGCCTCGGCGTAGTTGTAAGCCAGGGCGTCGGCCAGCCCCTGGACGTGGTCGACCAGCGCGGCGTTGAGGGCCGCCCGGCGGGAAACCAGCGCCTGCCCGGCGCGGCGGGCGCGCAGCCGCGCCCAGACAGGCACCGCCACCGCAGCCAGCAGGAAGAAAACCAGCCACGCCAGCCCTAAGCGGGGGGCAAAGGCCGCCAAGAAGCCGGTCAGCAGCGCCGCGGTGAGGGTGGCGACCCACGGCGGCGCGAGCACCCGCACGAAGAAGTTTTCCAGGGTGCGGATGTCGGCGATGATGCGCGCCAGCAGGTCGCCGCTGCGGTAACGCTGCAGGCGGGCCGGCGCGAGGGGTTCCAGCGCGGCGTAGAACCACACCCGCAGGCGGGTGAGCACCCGAAAGGTGGTGTCGTGGGAAACCAGCCGCTCGCCATAGCGGAACGCGCCGCGGGCGATGCCGAAGAAACGCACGCCCACAATAGCCACGTTCAGGTCGCCGATGGGCGGATGCAGCGCGGCCTTGGCGATGATCCACGCGCCGGTGCCCAACAAGCCCACGCTGCTCAACACCGTGGCCGTGCCCAACAGCACCGCGGCGAGCACCATCTTCCAGAAGGGCGTCACCATGCGCAGCAGGCGGCGGAAGGCTTGCCCGTTGGTCATGCGTTTTCCTCCTCGCTCGCGGTGCGCTGGCGCTCGTATTCCGGCTTGAGGATGGCGTACATCAGCATGTCGTGGTACTGCTCCCAGCGGAAGACGGCAGCCCGCCGCGAACCTTCGTAGGTCATGCCAATTTTCTGCATCACCCGCCCTGAAGCGGGGTTGGTATGAAAGTGCTGTGCCTGAATGCGGTACAGCCCCGCCTCGCCAAAGCCGTAGGCCAGCACGGCGCGGGCGGCTTCGGTGGTGTAGCCCTGCCCCCAATAAGGCACGCCCACCCAATAGCCCATCTCGGCCACATGGCGCTGCTTGAGGAAGCGCAACTCAATCGCCCCCATGAAATAGCCTTCCCCGCGGTGGGTAATAGCCCAGGTTACGGCGCGGCGTTGCTTGAAGGCTTCCCCGTGGGTGGCAATCCAGTGGCAGGCAATCTCTTCGCTGTAGGGATAGGGAATGGTGGTGGTGCGGGCAATTTCCCAATCGCCGGCAAGCCGCACCAGGTCGGGAAGGTCGCCGGGGGTGAACGCCCGCAAAATCAGGCGCTCGGTAGTGAGGGTGAGGAAGGACATGGCGTACCTCGTGAGGGGGTTGTAGCGTAGCCGTTCCGCCTTGGGAAGATGGGCCACGGATGACACGGATGCACGCGGATTTTTTGTAACGCAAAGCCGCAAAGCCGCCAGTCATTGTCAACTCGGCACGGTATGACCACCAACGTTATGCACTGACGAAGTAATGCTTCATAAGGCTTTGTTTCGTAATTGCTTAGCCTGAACCTGAGCAGTCGTCATTGCGAGCCGCCGAAGGCGGCGTGGCAATCCCCCACAAACCCACGGAGGAGATTGCTTCGCTCGCTGATGCTCGCTCGCAATGACATCACGGAGAGTCACCCTTTCTAAGCAGATGTACTGAGCAGTTACTTTGTTTCTGTGTTTTCGGTGGCATTTCTGTGCCTTCTGTGGTTTTCAATCTGCGGTTTCGCCAGGTTGAGGCTGAAGAGTTACGTTTTGGGCGTGATGGGCGGCGCGATCTATGTCGCCGGTCGGTCGAGCCACAATTCGCGGTACTGCCGCTGCCAATCCTGAGCAAAGCGGAAGACCAGAAAGGGCGCTACCCCGGCCACCACGGCCAGGGGCGCGCCGGTCAGCCCCAAGGCCCAGAAGAGCGCCCAGCCGGTGGCGGCGGCCAGGGCGTTGGCCCGGGCGGTGTGGCGCAGCGTGAGCACCCAGGCAATCAGCCAGCCCACGGCCAGCAGCGCGCCCAAGGGGGAAACCGCCAGCAGCGCGCCGAACGTGGTGGCGTTCCCCATGCCGCCGCGGAAATCGGCGAACACCGGCCAGATGTGCCCGATCACCGCAGCCGCCGCGGTCAGCGCGAGCACCCACGCGCCCGCGCCGGCCTCCTGCGCCAACGCCACCGCCACATAGCCCTTGAGCGCGTCGAGCGTTAGCACCGCCGCGCCCCAGCCCCAGCCCAGATGGCGCATGGTGTTGGTCGCGCCCGCGTGCCCCGAACCGCCGCGGCGGACGTCGATGCCCGCCACGCAGCGGGGCAGCCAGACGGCAAAGGCCAGCGAACCCAGCAGATAGCCCACCACGGGGAAAATCCAGTGCCAGAGGGTCATGCCGCTGCCTCCCGCGCCTGCAGCAGCCGCCGGAACAGGCCTTCCTGCGCGGCCAGGGCATCGGGCGCGCCGACCTGCACGAGGCGCCCGTTTTCCAGCACCGCGACTTTGTCGGCATGGGTGACGGTTTGCAGCCGGTGGGCGATGATCAGCGCGGTGCGCCGCGCCAGCAGGGCTTGCAGGCCCTCTTGAATGGCGGCTTCGTGTTCGGGGTCGAGGCTGGCGGTGGGCTCGTCGAGGATGAGGAAGGGCGCGTCCTTCAGCAGCGCCCGCGCGAGGGCGATGCGCTGCGCCTGCCCGCCGCTCAAGCGCGCCCCCTGCTCGCCCACCACGGTTTCGTAGCCTTCGGGCAGGGCGCGGATGAACGCATCGGCGCGGGCGATTTTCGCCGCCCGCACTACTTCTTCACGGGAGGCGTCGGGGCGGGCGAGGCGGATGTTGGCTTCCACCGTGGTGTTGAACAAATAGGGCTGCTGGGGCACCCACGCCACGCTCTGCCGCCACACCGCAGGCGGAATTTCGGCGAGGCGGTGTTCGCCGGCCCAGATTTCGCCGCGCTGGGGCACGATGAAGCGCAGCAGCAGCCCCGCGAGGGTGCTCTTGCCCGCTCCGCTGGGGCCGACCAAGGCCACCTGCGTGCCTTCTTCCAGGGTGAGGGAAACATCCTGCAGCGCGGGCGCGCTGGCATCGGGATAGGTGAAGGTCACGCCTTCCAGCCGCAGGGGGAAAGGATGCGTCACCGCGCGCACGCGGCCGGTCGCTGCGGGCACCTGGGGCGGCTGTTCCAGCACCGCGAAGATGCGCTCGGCCGCGGCCACGCCGCCCATGCCCGCGTGGAAGCGCGCCCCCAACTGCCGCAGCGGGAAGTAGAATTCCGGGGTCAGCAGCAGTACGAAAAACGCCTGCTCGAAGGTCAGCCGCCCATAAAGCAGCCGCAGGCCGATGCCCACGCTGACCACCGCGGTGCTCAGGGTGCCCACCCATTCCAGCACCAACGCGGAAATGAAGGCAATGCGCAGCACTTCCAGGGTGGTTGCGCGGAAGCGGTCGCTGACTTCCTCCACCCGGCGGATGTATTCGCGGCTGCGCCCCAAAATTTTCAGCGCGGTCAGCCCTTGCAGCGCGTCGAGCAGGAAGGCGCTCATCCGCTCCAGTTGCTGCCACTGCTTTTTGGTCAGGCTCTCGGCAATGCTGCCGATCAGGTTCATGAACAGGGGGATGAGGGGGGCGGTGAACAGCAAAATCAGCCCGGAAATCCAATCCCGGGGGAAGACCAGCACCAGCACCAGCAAAGGCACGGCCGCGGCCAGCACCACCTGGGGCAGGTAGTGGCGGAAGTAGGTTTCCAGTTCTTCCAGACCTTCGGTGAGGGTGTTGGTGAGTTCGCCGGTGCGCTCGCCATGGGTGTAGAGCGGGCCTAACGCCTCTAAGTGCGTGAGCAGGCGGGCGCGCAGGGTGCGCTTGACCGCCGCGGCCACCCGGAAGGCGCTCACTTCCGCCCCCCAGGCGGCGAGGGCGCGGGCGAGGAGCACGGCGACAAAGGCCACGGCCGCGCCGCGGATGGTCGCCAGGTCGCCGCCTTGCAGGAACACAGCGTTGACCATGGCAGCGGCCAGTGCGGCCTGGGCGACGATGAGCAGGCCGCCCAGCACCCCCAGCGCCACAGTCACGATAAAGGCGCCGCGGGGGCCGCGGAGCAGGGCTAAAAGTCGTCGGTCGAGGTTCATAAGGCGTCGTCAGGGGGGAAAGGGGCTTGCCCGCAGGCCGGGCTGTTGGCCCGAAATAGGGGGGCGTCTGGTGGCAGGCTAATTATACCGGCAGCGGCCTTTTCGGTGGGAGGCAGGCTGCAGTAGAAGTTGATCGGCTTTTCCCCAGAACGCGGTGAGGCCGCGAGGCGGGCGATATAATTGTCACTGCAAGTTTGCGCCGGAGGTGCGCCATGAGCAAGGCGAACAAGATATGCGCTTTTCGCTGGCCGCTGTGGGGGTGGGCTGGCCTGGCGCTGGTGGGTGTTTTTTGGCCGGTCAACTGGTTTTGGCCGGGGCTGCGCACCCATTGGGCTTTTTTCCCTTTGTGGCTGGGCTACGCGCTCACGGTGGACGCGCTGACCTATTGCCGTCAGGGCGCGTCGCTGGCTTCTCGCTCGCCGTGGCGGTACGCGGCGCTGTTTGTACTTTCCGCGCCTGGGTGGTGGCTTTTTGAGGCGCTCGACACCCGCACGCAAAACTGGCATTACGTCGGGCGTTCGTTTTTCAGCGATACCCAATACGCGCTGTTGGCCAGCCTGAGTTTTTCGACGGTGATGCCCGCGGTGTTCGGCACGGCCCAGTGGGTGCGCACCTGGCCGTGGTTCCGTCGTCCGCGCCGCGGCCCGCGAATCCGCCCCACTCGCGGCTTGCTGCTTGCCTTTTTCGGCAGCGGCTGGGTGATGTTGGGGGTGTTGTGGGCGTGGCCCCGCTATGGCTTCCCCTTTTTGTGGCTGGCGTTGTATTTCATTTTGGAGCCGCTGAACGCCTGGTTGAAGTTCCCCACCCTCTTGCGCTGGACCAAAGAGGGCAACTGGCAGCCGATCTACACCCTTTGGGCCGCGGTGTGGCTCACCGCGTTTTTCTGGGAGATGTGGAATTTCTTTTCTTACCCCAAGTGGGTGTATCACGTGCCTTTTGTGGATTGTTGCCACGTTTTCGAGATGCCGCTGCTGGGCTATGGCGGCTATTTGCCCTTTGCCTTGGAACTTTTCGCGCTGTATCACCTGCTGGCCGGGCTGTTGCGCCTCGACCGGGGGGAATATCTGGCGCCTGCGTTGGTGTCGGAGGAGTAAGCCTGTTCAGCCTCGACAAGGAGAAACCACAGATCGCGCAGATTTCGCAGAAAGAGCTCCGCAGATAAGTAGATTGGGCGAAAAACACTAAAAACCCACTCTCGCCCTCGCTTCTTGGCGGTCTTGGTGTCGTCTCGGCGAC
>JALVOR010000145.1 GCA_027026295.1 Anaerolineales bacterium
CCTGCAGCCCGTCGGGGTGTTCGAAGATGAACTGCGCCTGGGCGATTTCCAGCGCCCGCCGCAGGGGTTCTTCGTCGGCGTTGGGGTTGGCGTAGCGCAGGTTGCTTTCTACCGTGCCGGCGAACAGGTTGCTGCGCTGGGGCACGTAGCCGATGCGGGCGCGGAGGTCTTCCAGCGGCACTTCGCGAATGTCGGTGCCTGAGATGTAGATGGCGCCCTTGGTCACATCGTAGAAGCGGGGCAGCAGGTTGACCAGTGTGGATTTGCCGGAGCCGGTAGTGCCCATGATGCCCACTGTTTGCCCGGCAGGGATGTGGAAGGTGATATCGTGCAGCACATCGTCTTCGGCGTTGGGGTAGCGGAAAGAAACGCCGTCGAAGCGGATGTCGGGGGTGAAATCCTCGGGGAAGCCGCGCGGTTCCGGCGGCGTGAGCACGGTGACGTCGGTTTCCAGCACATCAGCCACGCGATGAGCGGAAACATCGGCACGCGGCAGCAGGATGAAGAGCATGGAAAGCATCAGGAAGGCGAACACGACCTGCATGGCGTATTGCATGAACGCCATCATGTCGCCGACCTGCATGGTGGCTTCGGCAACTTCGTGGGCGCCGACCCACAAAATCAGCACCATCACGCCGTTGAGCACCAACATCATCAGCGGCATGAGCACCACGAAGACGCGGTTCACGAACAGGCTGGTGTCGGTGAGTTCGCGGTTTGCGTGCTCGAAGCGTTCCGATTCGAAGGTTTGGCGGTTGAAAGCCCGCACCACCATCATCCCGGTGAGGTTTTCCCGCAAAATCAGGTTCAGGCGGTCAATCAGTTGCTGGATGAGTTTGAATTTGGGGATGACCACTGAGAACACCACCGAGATGATGCCTAACAACACGAGCACAGCGAGGGTGATTGTCCACCACATGGAGGGGCTTTTGTCGAGAGCGTGGATGACCGCGCCCACGCCGATGATGGGGGCATAGAACGAGAGACGCACCAACGGCATGATGGCAGTTTGAATCTGGGTGATGTCGTTGGTGGCGCGGGTGATGAGCGAAGCGGTAGAGAAGCGGTCGAATTCCGCCCCTGAGAAGCGCATCACTTTCTCGAAGAGTACATGCCGCAGATCGCGCCCCACGCCCGAGGCAATGCGGGCGGCAAAATAGCCCACGCTGATGGTGGCGATGGCCGAAATCAGGGCAATCAGCAGCATCAACCCGCCCGTGCGCAAGATGTAGCGGTTCTGAATTTTGGCGGTATCCATGCCTATGTTTTCGTATTCGGCTTTCACAGCGCGGGTGGCTGCCTGGACCAGCGCTTTTTCGCCGCCAATGGCTGCAAAGCGCTCGGTCATGGCGTTGCCGATTTCCAACCGCTTTTCTTCGGGCAGCATGGCAATGATGGCGAACAGGTCGGTGTTGGGGGGCAGTTGCGAGAGATCGAAACCGGCGTTGGGCATCAGGTTTTTGGCTTCTGCGGGGTTTTCCTGAATGCGCTGCAGGCCGAAGGTCAGCAACATGCCCTTTGCCATGACGGGTTCGAGTTGGGCGATGGTGTCGGCGTCGTTTTCGTTCAGCACGTAAATGGGCGCAATCGCCACCAGTGGGTAGGTTGCCTTCAGGTTTTCGGCTTCAGGCGAATCGGGCTTGACCAGCCGATAATGGGCTTCGAGCGTTTGTTTTTCGTCGGCTGTCAGGAACAACGCAACGTGTTCCATCGTGGCCTGGCTGAGGGCTTCGGGCACGGCGTGTTCCACGCCGCCTTGCTGGATGCCGACGTTGACGATATCCGACATGTAGTCGGGCAGGGTGAGGTCGGCATCGGCCTGCACGAACAGCAAGGTGATTGCCACGAGCAGCCACAATGTGTAGGGCTTGAGGTACTTGAAAATGCGTAACATGGATGGAGAGCCTCCAAAGGGGCAGTGTTGAGGGGCGTAACGAAATTGCAGCCCGGTGTTTCAGCCAGAACTTTCAATGGCAAGGGTGTTTGTGGTGTTCGTGATGCGAGGAGGTAGGGGAAGGCGGCATCTTGGAAAGCACCAACTCGAAGGCCGCTGTCAGTTGGGCGATTTCCTCGGGGGTGCTGTTTGCCGTCAGCGTGTCTAAGGCGGTTTCCCACGAAGGGATGATTTCCCTCAGCGTCTCTTCGCCTTTGGGGGTCAGGCTGAGGCGCTTGTTGCGACGGTCTTCCGGGTTTTCTTCGCGCACCACGTAGCCTTGGGTGACCAGTTTTTGCAGCATTTGGCTGGCAGCCGCGTTGGTAATGCCCAGGGCCTTGGCGATGTCGGAGATGTTACACGGGCCGCAGCGGTGAATGTAGCGCAGGGCGAATACCTGCGACATGGAAAACCCCAGTTTGCGCACGTGTTTCCAGTAGGTCTGAAAGGTGTTGTGCATGACCTGTCGCAGGACTTCGCGAAATCGCTGGTGCAGTTCTTCTTCCGGTACGGTTGTCATTGTTAGGTCTCCTGAATTGATAAGAGCGGTTAAATAATAACACGCCTTATTTTATCGTCAAGGTTTTGGGGATGAAAAAAACGCCCGCATGCGCGGGCAACGACGCGCGATGGCATTGTGGGTTCATTTTTGGGAAAGCCGCTGATAGGGCGTCATCATCAGCAAACCCAGCGCCATCAGGGCTTCCCCAACGAGGACGCCGTAGCCCTGCACCGGCCCAAAGTGGGCGCTAACAGGCCAGGTTTGCGACCCCAACCCCAGGATGTCTGCCATCAGGGCAGCAGCCACGGTCACGTAGCCCGTTGCCGCGATGCGCGCCCCGATGCGGACGCGAATGGGGCGGCCCGGCTGCCACAGCAAGCGAAGGGCAAAAATGCTTCCCATAGCGAAAAAGCCCATGCCCGTGACCATGAACACGATTTGCAGGAAGCCCACCTCTGGCGTGCGGGCAAGCCCCAGCCATTCCGGGCGCGCCCCGATGACGAAACCGGCCACGCCGAGCACGGCCAGCGCCAGATTGAGGTAAATGCGCGGTTCACGGGAATTGTTTGCCGATGACTGCATGGTGCACCTCGGGGTATAATGGGAGTATCGGTTTGAGAAAAGCAGCGGTTGGTGCTGCTCAAATTATCATAACGGGTGAAATTCTGCGTTGGAGGTCAGCGATGGGAAAATTGACGAAGTTCATGGGTGGCGTCATTGGGGGGGCGGTTATCGGCGCGGCAACGGCGTTGTTGCTGGCACCGGAGAGCGCCGAGAATTTACGCAACCGGCTGCGAGAGGAAATTGCAGCCATTCAAGAGCAGGCCCGCCAGGCTGCCGAAGAGCAGCGCCGCGCGCTGGAAGCCGAACTGGAGCGCCTTCGCAGCGGGCAGGCGGGCAAACCAATGTAACTGTTCAGCCTTGAAATGGGCCGCGAATGACGCGGATGGGCGCGGATTTGTTTTGGGGACGACAGGAATGAACGCAGAGGGGCACAGAGATGCAGGGGAAGTGAGGTGCAAAGTGATGCGCTGTGTTTTCTGTGAAATTTCTGTGCTTCTGGGGTTTCTCTTCGTCAAGGCTGAGTAAAAACGCTATCTGGCATCGCAAAGCCTCCGTCAGTCGCCTTTCGCCACGGCTGGCGGGGGCTTTTGCGCGCCTTCAGGGGGGGAATTTTACCTGATAATGGGCGGGCTGGCGGGTGATGCGGGTGGTGCCGCTTACAATGAGGATGGCCGGGCGGTTGTCCACCGAAAACCGGAGGGAGCCGCTGTTGTCGGCGTCCAGCATGAGCGGCTGGATTTTCACGGCGCCGTTTTCCCACGAGAGCAGCGTCACGCGGAAAGTCTGCGGCAGCCAGCGCCCCACGCGGGCAAAGCCCTGGGCGTTCCAGCCCCCGTTGTCGGTTTCGAAATCGGTGGCGTAGTTGATTTCGGGGATGGCAACATCGTCCAGCAAGAAGCCTTCGTGGTTGACGGCGGCGTCGGTGATGTATTCAAAACGCACCCACACGGCTTGCCCGGCGTAGGAGGTGAGGTCAACGCTTTCCTGAATCCATTGGGCGCTGCTGCCGCTGCCCGAAACACCGGTGTAGCCCCAGCCGTAGTTGTTGCCGGAGGGGTTCCTGTCGGTGCCGGAGGGCGTTTTCACGAGATCCCAGTTTTGCCCGTCGGTGGAGACCTCAACATAGGTGTAGTCATAGTCCTGTTCGATGTCGTACCACGTCCAGTATTGCAGCGTGGCGCTGCTGACGCCGCTGAGGTCGAACTTGTGGGTCAGGGTGATGTCCGATTCGTCGCCATAGCCCGTCCACATGGCGAAGTCGCCGCTGAGGGCTTCTGCCGGGAAGAGGGAAACCATGGTGTCGCCCTTGAAGTTCAGGGTGTGGGTGCCCTGACAGTTGATCTGGAGGTAGTCTGCGCCGTATTGGTGCACCGTGCCTGTGAGAGAGGAAGTGCAGTCGGTCGCCGTGTCGGTGGGAGAGAACATGGGTATGGTGTAGTCGATTTTGTAACCATAACGGCCATCGTCAATGGATGTGTCTTGCAGCCAGTTGGCGACCGTCCAGTCGGCGAACAGGTCGTCGGCATTGATGCTTTCGCCAAGTTCCGAGAGGGTGAGGTCAACGCTTTCCAGCCCGTTTTCGGGGCGGCCAATCAGGGTGCGGGTGGCTTCCTTGCCATAGCGCCCGAGGAAGTAGGCTTCAAAGAGGAACGCTGCACCGTAGTGGGGGCCGGTGTCTTCTTCCTGGGGGTCAGCCCAGGCGTTGAGTTGCAAGTCGGGATTCCTGGCATACACCCAATCGTTGCCACCGACGTCGTAGTCGTTGAGGAAGGAAGCCAGTTCCGAAGCGCCTTCGTTCAGCCAGGTGGTTTCGTTGCGGTCGTGATACCAGTGAATCATGTGCTGGAATTCGTGGGCGAGCACGCCGTAAGTGAAATTTTCGTCCAGGCTCGTGTTCTCGGCGCTGAGCATGAACATTTCGTGGGCGTTGGAGTAGGGGTGGGCGAAGGGAGGCATTTCGTCGGTAGAAGCAAAATAGCCTGCTACCCAGGAACCCATATCGCGCGTGTAGAGGATGTAGAGGTGAGGATCGCCGTCGATGCCGGGCGTCCATTCCGAGCCGAAAAAGGCGCGGTCGGTGGGGTAAATTTTGTCCTCGAAGGTATCTACCAGCCGTTTGACATCGCCCATGTCATAATGCACGCGGGTGTCTATCCAGAAATATACATGGGGGCGCATGTAAACCAGTTTGGCAGTGACCTGCTCGTTGGCGTTGGTGTCGACGTTGTTGACCCAAAACTGGGCGGTGTCGCCGATTTGGTGCTGCGGGGGGGCAGCAGGCGTGTTGGTCAGGCCAGGAGACCCCCAAGCCCTGGCCGATGGTTTGGAGACGGTTCTGGCCCTCACCGAGGGTGGCAAGGGGCGTTGGCACGAGCAGAAGGCAAGCCGAGTATTCAAGATATCACCGTTGCCAATTTCGTGCATAACAGCCTTTGCGACATGATCACGGACGCTGAGTTCTCGCGTTCGGTTTCGCAGTCGAAAATC
>JALVOR010000146.1 GCA_027026295.1 Anaerolineales bacterium
GCGCCTGGCCTGAGCGCCTGGCCTGAGCGCCTGGGCTGAGCGAAGTCGAAGGCCAAGTCGAAGGCCAAGCGAGGCTCAGCGGGGGATAGGAGAGATTTGGTAAACGGCCAAAGTTTTGTCAGTCAATCAGCAGAAGACACAGAGAAGGCACAGAAAACACAGCAGTTCACTTTGCATTGGGCGCGTTTGTTGGCGGCACACTGTCCCGCCCCCTTTGGGCTGGGTGGGATTGGCATCCTGCCTTACTTGGCTACCCTGACGCTCTTAAATCCGCGGCTATCCGTAATAATCCGCGTTCATCCGCGGGCTGTCTTCCCGGGGCTGAACGGTTACGTTGTTTGATATAATTGCCTCACTTCCCCTGGATTGCGGCGCACCCCACGGCGCGCCCTTTTTTATGGAGGTTTATGCCAGCCGCAGTTTCTTTTTCTCCACAAGCCATTCAGGCACGCCTGGAGCGCGTTTTGCCCACGGTGGTGCGCCCCGCCCGCTACACTGGCGGCGAGGTCAACCAGGTGGTCAAAGACTGGTCTCGCGTGGCGACCAAAGTGGCTTTCGTTTTCCCCGACATCTACGACCTGGGCATGTCGAACCTGGGGCTGGCAATCCTCTACGACCAGGTCAACCGTCGCCCCGACGCCCTCGCCGAGCGCGCCTACACCCCCTGGCCTGACATGGAAGCCGCTCTGCGCGCCGCGGACATTCCCCTCTACGGGCTGGAAAGCAAACACCCCCTGGCCGATTTCGACATCATCGGCTTCACTCTCCCCTCGGAAACCCTCTACACCAACGTCCTCACCACCCTGGATTTGGCCGGCATCCCCCTGCAGAGCGCCGAGCGCACCGCCGCGCACCCTCTGGTGATTGCGGGCGGCCACGCCACCTTCAACCCCGAACCGATGGCCGACTTCATCGATGCGTTTGTCATCGGCGAGGGTGAAGAGGTCATCCATGAAATCATCGAAACTCACCAGGCGTGGAAGCGGTCAGGCAGCGGGCGCGCTGACCTGCTGCAACGCCTGGCGCGGCTGTGGGGCGTGTACGTGCCTTCCCTCTACCGCCCCCAGTATGACGCCGAGGGTGCTTTCCAGGGCACGCTGCCAGTGGCGGAAGGCGTGCCTCGACAGGTGCTCAAGCGCATTGTGGCGGAACTCCCGCCCCCGCCGACCCGTCTTGTGGTGCCTTACATCGACACCGTGCACAACCGCCTTGCCATCGAAATCATGCGCGGCTGCACCCGCGGCTGCCGCTATTGCCAGGCGGGCATGGTCACCCGCCCCATCCGCGAGCGCACCGTCGAGGAAATCGTTACCGCCATCGAAGAGGGACTTGCCGCCACGGGCTACGACGAGGTAGGGCTGCTTTCCCTTTCTTCCACCGACTACACCCATGCCCTTGAACTGGTGCAGGAAGTCAACCGCCGCTTCGCCCACCGCGGCATCAGCATTTCGCTGCCTTCCTCGCGCATCGAGACCTTTACCGTGGAACTGATGGACTCGCTGGAACTCACCCGCCGTAGCGGTTTCACCTTAGCGCCCGAAGCGGGCAGCGAGCGCCTGCGACGCATCATCAACAAGCCCATCCCCACCGACCATTTGCTGGAAATCGCCGGCGAAATCTACAGCCGCGGCTGGACGCGCATCAAACTGTACTTTATGATCGGCCTGCCCCATGAAACCATGGACGATGTGCGGGCCATCGCCGACC
>JALVOR010000147.1 GCA_027026295.1 Anaerolineales bacterium
CCCCTGCACGCGATGCGCCAATGTGACCACCTGCACGCCGCCACCAGGAAACAGCCGCTGCACATAGGGCAGGTTGTATGCGCCGCTTTCGTCGAGCAGGTGCGCGCCGGTGAAGTGGCAAAGGTGTTGCCGCAGGTTGACCAGGCCATCGAGGCTGCCCACGGGGTGCAAAATCACATCCAGGTGCGGCGCGAGGTGGTCGGCGAGGCGCTCCAGGGCAAGGTCGTGGCTGCCGGCGAAGACCACCGCCGGGCGGTCGCTTTCGGGCAGCACCAGCCGCTGCAGCACCAACGCCCCCGCCGCGGCGCGGTAGTATTTCTCGCGGGCGCGCCCCCGCTGCCGCACCTCGGCCAGTTCTACCAGCCCCGCCTGTTGCAGGCGGCGGATGTGGTGCTGCACCCACGCGGGCGTCTGCCCCACCTGCGCGGCGAGTTGGCTGAGGGTTGCCGGGCGCGCCATCAGCAGCCGCGCCAGCCGCAGCCGTCGCGGGTCGGCAAGGAGTTTGGTCTGTTCCCACGTGGTCACCGAAGCCGCTTGTTTCATGGAGATGCCCTACGGTTAAGGAAAAACTTAACACAAGTTTACCACAAAAAGCCCCGCTGGGTGTGCTCAACCCAACGGGGCCAATCAGTCACGACAGAAACACCAACCCACGAACTGCGGTGCTGCTCGCCGGGTTTCCAATCAGGACGCCCACCAGCGCTACTGTCTACTTTCCCAGATCTCCACCGCGCGGTGCACCAGGGCGCGCACCGCTTCATCGGGAATATCATCAATGCTCTCGTAGCGTTCCGTGCCCACCAGAATGTTCACGCCCCCCTTCAACCCGGCAATGATGCGCACCGGCGCCGACAGGTCGGCCCGGGCGTGCAATTGCTGCACGATTTCGTCGATTTGCTCCACGATATCGCGGGGTGTCAAAGGTTCAGCATTGCCAGATGCCCCTCCAGCACCTGCCACCTTCTCGGGCGACGCGCCTGCCGCAGCAGGTGCCTTTCCAGGCACTTTGCCGCCCTGCATCCAATCGCGCACCAACGCCAGATAGGCCATCAAACGCTTGCGGCTATCCGCCGGCATGGTGGCATAATGCTGGTACGTCACGCCATCCAGCGTTACAAGCAAAGCACCCTCGCGACGGCGCAGCACCAACCCAAGAGCAGGGGGTGGCGGTGCAGGCGGGGTATGCTCCCGCCGCTGTTGGGAGGAGGGCTTTCCTGCAGGCGCTGATTTCGGCAGGGCAGCGCCACCAGACCGCGTCCGGGGCGAGGCTTTTGCCCCTTCGCGCTTGCCAAAAAACCAGCCCATCCACATACCAAGCAATGCGCCCCCCAAACCGCCTGTCGCCAGAAAGATAATCAAGACCGGGTCCATAATCAAACCTCGCATTTCATCAGAGACTGACATCGCGGACAAAAATGCGTGCTGCGCTGCCCTACAATTATGCGCTCGATGGGCGTGCCGCAAGTCAGGCACGGCTCACCCGCACGGTGATACACCCGAAACGCATTCTGGAAGCCGCCGCCGCGGTACATCCAGTCAATGCTCGCACCGTTCATCGCCAGCCCTTCCTGCAGCACCGCCCGGATAGCTTCCAGCAGGCGAGCGGCCTGCACCGGTGAAAGGCAATGCGCCCGCGTTTGCGGGTGAACACCGGCACGATGCAGGGCTTCGTCGGTGTAAATGTTGCCCAGCCCCGCCAGAAAGGTCTGGGTCATCAACAACGGCTTGACCTGACGGCGGTGGCGCTGCAAGCGGGCGTGGAAATCAGCAGGGGTGAGCGCCGAGTCAAGGGGTTCCGGCCCCAGATGCCCCACCACCATCTGCAGGTCAGGCACCAGCCAGGTGCGCCCGAACTTGCGGGGGTTGTCAAAAGCCAGGGTGCGCCCGTCGTCGAAGCGAATCAGCCAGCGGCTGTGCTTCGGCGGCGCTTCGCCGGGGGGCACCACCACCAGATCGCCGCTCATGCGCAGGTGCACCACCAGGAAACCGGCTGCGTCCCACGCCATCCACAGGAACTTGCCGCGCCGCCCGACGGTTTCCAGCACCGCACCCGGCAGCCGGGCAGCGAACCCGGCAGGCGAAGGGGCGGCAATGGTGCGCTCCCACAGCACTTCCACCCCCGCTGCCCGCGCGCCCACCAGCGGCGGCTGCCCCCGCCCGCCTTCCCGCAAGAAGCGGGCGATGGTTTCCACTTCGGGCAGTTCGGGCATGGCCTATTCGTTGAACAGTGCGCCCACGCTGCGACCTTCGTGGGTGCGGCGGATCACTTCGCCCAGCAGGGGGGCAATGGAAACCACCGTCAGGCGGTCGCCCAACCTGGCGCGCTTTTCAGGGGGAATGGGCACGGTGTCGGTGGTGACGATTTCCTTGATGGGCAGCGCCGCCAACCGCGCCGTGGCCGGGTCGGAAAGCACCGGATGCACGAACACAAGATACACATCCCGCGCACCATATTCCTTCACCAGTTTGACCGCCTGCGCCATGGAGCCGGCGGTATCCACCTCGTCGTCCACCACGATGACATCGCGGTCGGCCACATCGCCAATGATGGTCAGCGCCTCGGTGCGGGATTCGTTGCCAATGCGCCGCTTTTCGATAAAAGCCATGGGGGTTTTCAGGGCTTCGGCATAATTGCGCCCCTTCTTGGCAAACCCGAGATCAGCAGTAACCACCACCGGGTTGTGCATCTGGGGTAATTTTTTCTCCATGTATTCCACCAGCAGGTGGAAGGCGGTCAGCACATCGCCTGGAATGGAGAAAAAGCCCTGAATTTGCCCGGCGTGCAGGTCAAAGGTGATATAGCGGTCGGCACCCGCAATCTCGATCATATCGGTTACCAGGCGGGCAGTAATGGGCACGCGGGGCTGGTCTTTCTTGTCGGAGCGGGCATAACACAGGTAAGGCACCACCGCGGTGATGCGTGCGGCAGAATCCAGCCGCGCCGTCTGAATCATGATGAGCAGTTCCATCAGGTTGCGGTGCACCGGGCTGGCGGTGGTCTGGATGATGTAAACATCCTGCTCGCGCACGCTGCGATGAAGTTTGACGAACAGATTTTCGTTGGGGAATTGGATGATGTCCAGGTCTTCCAGAGAGATATTGAGGTAATCCGCGATGCGCTTTGCCAAAGCGGGGGAAGACGTGCCGCTGAAAAGTTTTATGCTGCCATACATCCTCATCTCCTCGCGGGCAACGGTGGAAAGGCGGGCAGGGCGAGTATGTCGATTTCACAGCGCTTGCGCTTTTGCTCCCCCTGCCACGCGCATGGCCTGGCGCGCCCTCCTCATTTCCCCAAGGCGGGAGAGGGAGGGGCGAAGGGGACGCGAAGATTTACAAGCCTTGAGTCGATCCGAATATCATGCAAAAGGTCAGCGGGCTGGCGCGCGGTGGTTCACAAGATAAGCGACAGCATCGTAGGGTGCCAGCCGGCGGGCAAAAACATCTTCCAGCGTGGCTTTGTAGGTATCGGAAGGCACACGGCGCTGCCACTGCTGCATCAGGGCATCGCGCAGCATGTCTTCCAGTTCCGACTGCAGGCGGACACGGTCGCGCACCTGCCATTCGCCGCTTTCCCGCAAATAAGTGCGGTGCTTACCAATGGCAGCGGCAAGGTCGTCAATGCCTTCGTTTTCGATGGCAACCGTCTTCACCACGGGCGGAATCCAGACCGGCGCGGCCTGCTCTGCCTGTGCTCCGGGGATGGTCATGCGGCGGCCATGGTGCATGATGACTTCCTGCGAAGGGTGCGCCAGTTTCAGCATTTCGGTCAGCGCCCGCAGGGTGGAAAGCGCCCCCGGGCGGTCGGCTTTGTTGACCACCAGCACGTCGGCAATTTCCAGAATGCCTGCCTTGATGGCCTGCACATCGTCGCCCAGGCCGGGCGCTTCGACCACCAAGGTGGTGTGCGCCAGGCGCGCAATATCCACCTCGGCCTGCCCCGCGCCCACGGTCTCGATGAAAATGACATCGAAACCCGCCGCATCGAGGGCTGCCACCACACCCGCGGTGGCGCGGGAAAGCCCCCCCAGCGCGCCGCGGGAAGCCATCGAGCGGATGAAGATGCCCCGGTCGCCCGCCAGGTCGCGCATGCGAATGCGGTCGCCGAGGATCGCACCGCCGGTGAAAGGGCTGGAGGGGTCAACGGCCACAATCGCCACCCGCTTCGGCTCGCCTTCCGGGGGGTGGCGGTAGTAATAAGCCAGGCGGTTAACCAGAGAAGACTTGCCCGTGCCCGGGGCGCCGGTTACGCCGATAAGGTGCGCCCGCCCCGTGTGGGGAAACAGGGCCTTGAGCGCCGCCCGACCTTCGGAGGTATCATTTTCAATGTGCGTCAACACCCGCGAAAGGGCATAGCGGTTACCCGCCAGAACCTGTTCAGCGATGTTTTCCATGCCTGCTCCCTATGCCGCCGGGGCCTCGGCGCCCAAGATCGCCTTGCGAATGTCCTCCACGATGTCGTCGGTGAGCGTGCCGGGGCCATAGACGGCATAGACGCCCATTTCGAGCAGGCGCGGCACGTCTTCGTCGGGAATAATGCCACCGATGAAGACCCTGACGTGTTCCTGCCCGTTCTCGCGCAAAAGTTCCATCACGCGCGGTACCAGCGCCATGTGTGCGCCCGAAAGAATCGAAAGGCCGACCACGTCAACGTCTTCCTGCAATGCGGCCTCGGCAATCATCTCGGGGGTTTGGCGCAGGCCGGTGTAAATGACTTCCATACCGGCGTCACGCAGGGCGCGCGCCACCACTTTCGCGCCGCGATCGTGACCGTCGAGGCCGGGCTTCGCGATGAGCACACGGATTTTGCGCTCGGTCATAGATTCTCTCCTTGCCAGGTGGGATGTAAAGGGCTGCATTTTCATTATACCCCAAGGTACGGTTGTCTATCGCGAGTTCGCGCGGGCGAGTTGCAAACCACGAAAAGCGCGCCTTGACAAAGAACGGATGTTCTGATAATATCAAAATACCCGCCCCCTTTTTTCAGGAAAGGACGACGCTATGTCACCCCGTCAACCCAAACGTGAGCCCGATGAACTGGATAAGAAAATTTTGCACGCCATCCGCTACTGGTTGGAACACCGCGGCATGCCCCCCACGGTGCGCGAAATCCAGGAATTCGTCAAGGCCTCCTCTACTTCGGTGGTGGACTATCACCTGCGGCGGCTGGAGCGGCTGAAGTTCATTAGCCGCGACAACAGTGGCGACGGCGCACGCAAAGCCCGCAACATCCGCTTGCTGCGCACCCTGCCCCACAATGTCGATGGCTCTGCCAGCGACGGTTTCGAGGAACTCGCCGCTTTCGCTGACCAGAAATACGGCATTCCGCGCAAGCCCGCGCCGCGAGAAAAGGCCCAGCGGCAAATCGTGGTTCCGGCGCACAACACGGTTGCCCTGCCGGTGGCTGAGATAGGGCCGAGAGTAGAGGATGGCCTCGTCCACGTCGTCCCCCTGGGCGGTGGGGGTTAGCCG
>JALVOR010000148.1 GCA_027026295.1 Anaerolineales bacterium
TTTCATGACCATCCGCCGCATTCTGGAAGAGCCTCTCATCCTTGCCGGCGTGAAGGACAAGGAAGAACGGCTGAAGCGGGTCGTCCGCGGCCTCGAAGAGGTCAAAGTGACCCCGCCGGATGATTTCCTCAACAAATATCCCCACATGCTGAGCGGTGGCCAGCAGCAGCGCATTGTGATTGCGCGGGCGCTCATTCGCGACCCCAAACTGCTGATTGCCGACGAGCCGGTTTCCATGTTAGACGCCTCAGTGCGTGTGGAGATCCTCAAACTGCTGGACGAAGTGCAGAAAGAGCGCCATCTCTCGGTGATTTACATTACCCATGACCTTTCCACCGTGCGGTATTTCTCCGAGCGCATCTTCGTGATGTATGCCGGGAAACTCATCGAGAAAGCAAGTACCAATGAGATTCTCGATGCCCCGAAGCATCCCTACACGTGGGCGTTGCTAAACGCTATCTCTGACCCACTGGCAGAAAACGCGACCAAACTGCGGGAAATTCCCCAGGGCGAACCGCCCTCGCTCATCACGCCCCCGCCGGGGTGTCGCTTTCACCCGCGCTGTGAAAAGGCCATTCAGGGCTTGTGCGAGGTGGAAGAGCCGCCTGAATTTGACATCAGCGAAACTCACGAAGTGGCCTGCTGGCTTTATCGCGAGGATGCCTGATGCGTGAAGGGCTTTCCCCGTGGCATCTGATTGCCATTGCTGCTGTGTTGCTTGCTGTGGGCATGGTGTTGCCGTGGCTGATGGTGCTGGGTGTGCTGGTGCCCACCTGGGCGTGGAACATCACGGCGTTCCTTTCCTCGGTTGTCGGGCTGTTCCTCGGCTCGTTAGGCATTACCATGTATGTGCACTTGCACCGCAAGCGCAATGAAGAAAACCTGCTGGAGGAAATCGACCCTCGGTACAAGTAGCCACCTGCCCATGCAGAAATGTATTTTCACGGCGCGGGAACTCCCCGCGCCGTTGGCATTGGGGCGGCTTCCCGATGGTATACTTATCCCTTGAACACTCCAGGGTATGGAAGGAGCGAGTTATGCGTCGTTTTTTGTTGCCGTTGCTCTTGGGCGGGGCGTTGTTGCTGGCGGCTTGCCAGAAACAAACGGCTACCCCTGCCACCGTGCCTACAGTGCGGCCACTGGAAACCGAGGCGCCGTCGGTGACGGTGGTTGCCCCCACTGCCCAGCCTGCCTCGCAGCCGCGCACGCTCACGGTTTGCATGGGGCGGGAGCCGCAAACCCTTTATCCCCTCGCCGGGGAAAGCAAGGCGATGTGGAATATCCTCGCCGCGGTGTATGATGGGCCCATCGAGCACCGTAAGTTTGGCTTCCAGCCGGTGATTTTGGAAAAACTACCCAGTGTGGCCGATGGCGATGCCACCTTTGTGGAAGTCGACGTTGCCCCCGGTTCGTGGATTGTGGATGCCTACGGTAAGGTGGTGCAGTTGGAAGAAGGCGTTTCGTTCTTCCCTGCCGGATGCGATTCGGTGCGCTGTGCGCTGAAATACGAGAGCGATATGGGTTCGGTGACCATGAGCCAGTTGCAGGCCACTTTCCACCTGCTGCCGGGGCTGAAGTGGTCGGACGGGCAGCCGCTCACTGCCGAGGATTCGGTGTTTGCCTTCAACCTGGTTTCTTCGGAAGATACCCCTGCCCACGGGCGTTATGCCGACATGCTGCGCCATACCGCGGCTTATCAGGCCACTGACGATACCACGGTGGTGTGGAAGGCCATCCCCGGCTACCGCGACCCGGCCTATTACCTCAATTTCTGGATGCCGCTGCCTTCCCACCTGTGGGCGAAGTATGACCCCAAGGAACTGCTTGCGCTCCCGGAGGCGACCCGCGCCCCGGTGGGATGGGGGCCGTATGTGATTGACGACTGGAAAGCGGGGGAGTACATTCGCCTGCACCGCAACCCGCATTACTTCCGCTCGCCCGAGGGTTTGCCCAAATTCGACTTTCTGGAATTCCGCTTCGTAAGCGGCCCCGAACAGGCGCTGGAAGACTTGAAAACCGGCAAGTGTGATGTGCTGGACGAGACCGTGGATTTGGCATCCGTGATGCCGCAGATGAGCACCATGCAGCAGGGCGGTGAAATTGCAGTGCATACCGCCCAGGGCATGGCTTTCGAGCGTTTGGATTTGGACCTGCACCCCGCGATTTACGACGACGGCTGGCAGCCCGGCGAGCGCGCCGATTTCTTCGCCGACAAGCGTGTGCGGCAGGCGCTGGCTTATTGCCTCGACCGCCAGAAGGCGGCGCAGACGGTGTGGGGCGGCTATGCCGAGGTGATGGATTCCTTTGTGCCTGCGGAAAGCGGCCTGTTCGACGGCGATGTGGCGAAATATGCCTACGACCCGCAGAAGGGCGCCGCGCTGCTGGCGGAAGCCGGCTGGGTGGATGCCGACAATGACCCCGCCACGCCGCGCGTCTATCAGGGCGACCCCGCGGCCATCACGTGGGGCGACCCCCTGGTGCTGAACTATTTTGCGCCTAACACCCCGCGGCAAGCGCAAGCCGCTGAAATTTTCAAGGCTTCCGCCGCCGCGTGTGGCATCGAACTGAACGTCAAACTGTGGGACGACCCCGCTGAACTTTACGCCCCCGGCCCCGATGGCCCGATTTACGGGCGCAAATACGACCTCGCCGTGGTGCCGATGCAGATGACCATCCGCCCGCAGTGTCATCTGTGGGCACGCGATGCTATCCCGGGCGATGACACGCTCACCATCAAAGATGTGCCGTGGCTGTTGAAGATTTTTGGCAAGACCCATGAAGACGAAACCGCTTTTCCCTACGGCTGGGGGGGCTGGAACGACACGGCTTACGTCAACACCAAATTCGATGGCTATTGCACCGCGGTGGAAAACAGCCTGCCGAGTGACAAGGGCTATGCCGATCTCTATGGCAAAGCGCAGGAAATCGTCGCCGCTGACTTGCCTTCCATTATGCTCTATCGCCACCCCCGCATTGCAGCGACACGCCCGGATTTCTGCGGCTTTGTGCTCGACCCCAGCGCCCGTAGCGATTTGTGGAACCTTGCCCTGTTCGATGTGGGCGATGCGTGCCGGTAATCCGTTCCCGGGCGACGCGCGAAAAGTATCCCCCTGCCAGGTTTTGCTGACCTGGCAGGGCTTTTTTTGTGCTGAGCGTTCCTGTGAGGAAGGCGATGGATGACGCGGATAACGGCAGATGAATGCGGGGATTTCGGAAAGAGCGAAAGCGCAATGTAAGGGTGAGGCAACGCCTTGCCTCAAAGGAGCCATCCAATCGTATCTGTCCAACCTCGGCAAGAGAGAACTGCAGATTGCGTAGATTATGTGGACAGAAAAACACAGAAGGCACAGAGGAAGCCCAGAAAATACAGACAGGGGGGTGTGGAAAACGGGAAGCGTTGTGCTGGCTTTGCGTTCTTTGCTCTCTTCGCGCCTTTGCGTTAACTTCCTTGGCGAACTTGGCGTTCAAAAATCCGCGAGCATCCGTAGTCATCTGTGTTATCCGTGGCCTGTTTCCTTGCGGTTGAACAGTTGCCTTGAAACATGGAAAAAACTTGACAGAAGAGTTATAATTGTGGAAGCAATGTTCCGGTTGTCATTTTAAAAGCCCATGTTATGCAGTAGAGCGTCAGTGTGCCTGGCTGCCCCACCTTACCTGTGTGCCTTTTCCCTTCCCATTGAGAGAGGAAAGGGGGCGGAGTCGTCGCGACACAAGGCTTTGGGGGACAGGTGAGGGCAAGGAAGCCAAAAGATTGGTGGTTCCATCTTACGATGGTTATTGTTTAATCGCTGCTGCGTAACGCGAGTTAAGAGCCCCCCTCACGTTTTGATGGACTGCAAAGCAGCACGGCGGAGGGCAGGAAATTGCTTGTGCTCTGCCGTGGAGAGATAGCAGGACTTTCTCTCTTCTCCGAGTTGAAAGGTGAGAAGATGAAGACGGCTTTTGTCAAACATAGGCGCTGGAAAGCCGTCATCAAAGCAAATTTATTGGCTTTGGTGTTGTTGAGCGTTGTGCTGATGGGGAAAACAGCGGCATGGGCGCGTTTCGTGGCACCGTTGGCATCTTTGCAACTTGCGCATTCCGCAAAACCGATGTGGCGCTATGGGCCGCAGCATACAGGCCGTTCGGTGTACAGCGGCCCCACCACTGCCCCCCCTGTGGGCTGGACATTTACTGGCCTGACTGGCGAAGGTTATCCCGATTCGCCAGCCATCGGCGTAGATGGGACGATTTATGTCGGAGCAGATGACGGTCTTTATGCTGTGAACCCTGACGGCACGCTCAAATGGCATTATAGCACCGGGTACGTTTTTTCAACGCCAGCCATTGACCATCAGGGGGTGATCTATTTTGGCTCTTACGACAAATACTTGTATGCTCTCAATCCTGATGGGACTCTCAGATGGAGAAGAAACGCCGGGAGCAGTATTTACAGTTCTCCTATCATTGATGGGGCAGGCAACATTTATGTTGCCGCTTATCGCACGGTGCGCTCTTATACATCCAGCGGAACGTTCCGCTGGTGGCGTGGGATTGGAAACGGCTGCCGCAGTTCCGTTGCTTTGAGCGCAGATGAGCAAACGCTTTACGTTGGTGCATATAACCATAGGGTTTACGCGTTAAGGACGAGTAATGGTTCGGTGGTGTGGCAATACACGACAGGGGATAAGGTGCGGAGTTCACCTGCTGTTGGCCCGAATGGCGTGATCTATGTCGGCTCAGACGACCATTATCTTTACGCGCTCAACCCTGGCGGTTCGCTCAGGTGGCAATTCTACACGGCGGGCAGAGTGCGAAGTTCCCCTGCGATCAGCGCTGACGGCAGCACGGTTTACGTGGGTTCTGGGTACCCTGGCAACAAAATGTATGCCATTGATGCTGCTGCGGGCACTGAACGGTGGAGCGTTCCTTTAACGTCGTCGCCTTACGTTTATGTTATTACCAGCCCGGTGCTTGACTCCAATGGCGTGCTCTTTGTGGGCATCCACGATAGCAGTGTGTGGGCACTCGACGCCGGCACCGGCGCCCAACTTTGGCATATTGCTTCGTCGTCATCAGGTGACATAGAAGGGGAAGTGGCCATTGATGCGTGTGGCAATTTGTATACCGTTGGAGGTGGGGGAGATTTGGTGATGTGGGGCTCGACGCCGTGTACGGTGACTCCAACCCCGACACCGACAGCGACGTTTACGCCTACACCGACAGCGACATTCACCCCGACGCCGACAGCGACATTCACCCCGACGCCGACAGCGACATTCACCCCGACACCCACGGCGACGTTTACACCCACGCCAACGGCAACGTTTACGCCGACACCAACAGCGACGTTCACGCCAACACCGACGGCGACGTTCACACCCACGCCGACGGCGACCTACACGCCCACGCCGACGGCGACGGTCACGCTAACGCCGACACCGACGTTTCCGCCAACACCAGCCTCTAATCCACATCTCCGACC
>JALVOR010000149.1 GCA_027026295.1 Anaerolineales bacterium
GCTTGGTGAGGGAAGTGCTCATCCGCCGCCGGCGCCCTAAGAACAGGCTGAGGACGTTTTCCGCGTGGGTGCCCATTTCTTCCATTTTGCGCTGCTGATATTCTTCCTCGTCCTCGGCCAGTTCCCGCTCCTCACGGGCGAGGCGCTCTTGCAGGCGCTCGATCTTGCGGTCGTATTTTTCCGCCACTTTGTCCAGTTCCGCCTTCATTTTTTCGCGAGCCGCCTCGGTGCACATGCGCCGGAAGTCGGCCTTGGAGACCTCCGGCCCGGCGTACACTTTCAGGGCTTCGTTGGCGCGAATGGTCACTTCGGTTTCCCGATAGACGAAGTCGGCAAAGTCGCGGCGCAGGGCTTTCAGGGCCTTGGCGTCGTTCAGGGGGGCTTCCAGCGGGGCGAAAGTGGCTTCGGGCAGGGGCGTGCGGTCGAAAGCCCGGTCGTCCACCGGCTTTTCCAGCAGGTAGTCTTCCCAGCGCACCACGCCACTGCGCTCGGCTTCTTCCACCAGCGCGGTGCGGGCGATCTCGCTGTTCAGGCGGTATTTGCGCTGGACGAGCCGCACCCGCGCCTGCGCCAACAGCACGGGGCGGTAGTGCACGCCCTTGGCCTGGGCGTCGGGGGGAAGGTGGGCGCCCGCGGCGCGGATGGCTTCGGAAAGGGTGAGGTTCTGGGGCAGGAAGTATTCCGCCACCCCGCGCGGCACCGCGGGGCGGGTGGCCGTGCCCGTTTCGGGGGCCGATGCCGCGGCCGGGGCCGCGGGCTTTTGGGCCGCGGCTGGCGTTTTGGCCGCCGGGGAGGCGGCTTCCTGCGCCGGGGCTGCCGCGCCCACCAACCGGTTGAGCGCGGGGATCTGGGCGCGGGTGAGCGGCCCGGGCAGGTAGTTCATCGCCCAGCGGGTGTGGAAGACCACCGGCTCGCTTTCGTGCACGTTGTGCAGCAGGAACACCCGCTTCCGCAGGCTGGAAATCAGGCGGTCGTAGGTCTGGCGATCTACGCCGGGGGAAGCCCCCTGCAGGCCGTCCAGCAGGCGCTGTTTGTCGCGGTCGGTTTGCAGTTTCCCGATGGCCCACGTGCCCATGTTGGAAAGCGCCTTGTAGTCCACATCCACCGGGTTTTGGGTGACCAGCATCAGGCCGAGGCCAAAGGCGCGCGCCTGCTTGAGCATCCGCAGCATGGGCTGTTTGGAAGGCGGGTTGGCGGTGGGCGGCAGGTAGCCGTAGATTTCGTCGAAGTAAAGGATGGCGCGCAGCGCGTCGGAGCCGGGTTGGGTGCGCATCCAGGTTTCCACCGCCGCGAAAAGCAAGGTGACGAAGAACATGCGCTCCTGGTCGCTGAGGTGGGCAAGGTAGAACACGCTGTGCCGCGGCTTGCCGTCGGGGGCGAAGAGCAGGCTGGGGATGTCGAGGGGCTGGCCGGTGAGCCAGGTCTGGAAGGTGGGCGCGGCCAGGATGTTGTTGAGCAGCATGGCCAGTTCGGCGCGTTCCTGCGCGGGGAAGAAGGTTTCCAGGTCGAACACGCCGAGTTTCTCGAAGGGCGGGTTCTGGGTTTGCAAAATCAGTTCGGCTAAGGTCAGGTCTTTGCCCTGCTGCCAGGCGCGCTGGAAGATGTTGCTCAGCAAGATGTGTTCGCGCGAGCGCACCGGGTCGACGTCGTCCATCCCCACCAGGCCGAGCAGCGCGGTGACGGTGCCCTGG
>JALVOR010000150.1 GCA_027026295.1 Anaerolineales bacterium
TTTCAGTACCCTATCGCCTGGAATACCGCCGGGATGGTGCGGCACACATCGCTCGCCAGCACCGACGCCGCCGAGCCGACGCTTTCCCACGCAAACACCCCGGCCTGACCGTGCAGCCATCCTGCCGCCCAGGCGGCTTCCCACGGGGGCACGCCCTGCGCCAGCAACCCCGCCACCATGCCAGCGAGCACACCACCCGTGCCTGCCCGCGCCAGCGCCGCCGTCACAGCAGGCACAACGGCTGTGCGCCCATCGGGTGCAGCCACCACCGTGCCTGCACCAGTCAGCGCCACCACGCAACCCCATTGGCGGGCAAAACGCCCGGCAACAGCAAGGCGGTCAGCCTGCACCTCTTCTACCGAAAGGCCAGTGAGCAACGCCATTTCAGCGGGGTGAGGCGTCAACACAGTGGCAGAGGGCAGCCGCTGCGGCCAATCGGGCATTTGCGCCAGCAATTTCAGGCCGTCGGCGTCGAGCACCAACGGCGGCAGCGCAGGTTTTTCCGCGTTCCCTTCCTTTTCGGAAGCAGGCACAAAGCCCAACGCCGGGCGGTCGTTTGCGCCCGCTCCCAGCAGCCGCTTGAGGAACGCAGCAGTGGTGTTTTCCTGCCCCCAACCCGGCCCCAGCAGCATGGCTTTCACACGGGGGGTGAGTGCATTTCGTAGCACCGGTGCAGCGTCTTCCGCAATCACGCCGAGTTCGTGAGGCAGCAACAGCCAGGTGGCTTCGGGCAGTTGCCCCGCCAAAGCCGCGTACAGTGGCGAGGGCGTTGCTAACGTGACCTTGCCCGCCCCCACGCGATACGCCGCCTCGGCAGCCAACAGCGCCGTGCCGCTCATGTTGATGGAACCGGCCACCACCATCGCCGTGCCGAAAGTGCCTTTGTGTGCCGCTGACGGGCGCTCAGGAAGCACACTCAGCACCATCTGGGGGTCAACCCAATAACGCTGCACGGCCTGCCACGCGGGCAGGTCGTCCGGCACGCCAATATCCACCCCAATAACGCGCCCCACCAGCGCCAGCGCGGGCAGTTTTGCCATCCCCACTTTGGCAGCGGCCATGGTCACGGTAATATCCGCCGGAATGGTTTCCTCTGCCGCCGCGCCGGTATCGCAATCAATGCCGGAAGGCACATCCACGGCAACCACATTGAGCCGCTGTGCCTGCACAACCTCTTTGGCGACCCGCAAGATCTCGGCAGCGGGCGGGCGCAGGGGCAGGTGAATACCGGTACCCAGCAGCCCGTCGAGCAACACGGCGTTGTCGGCGACCGCACGCGCCAAGGTCTCCAGGTTGGGATCATCGCTGGCTTCCAGCACCCAGCCGCCGCCTTGCGCCACACGCGCCACCAAAGGGTCGTTGAGGCGCGGCTGGGCAAGATAAGCCGCGACCTGCCAGCCCCGGCGCTGCAACTCGGCAAGGGCAACCAGCGTATCGCCACCGTTGTTGCCCTTGCCCACCAGCCCCAACACCGTGTGCTCGGCCAACCGGCTGTATTGCGCTGTCACCACCTCGGCCACGCCCTCACCTGCGGCCTGCATCATCTGGGCATAAGTCTGTCCGCGAGCGTCGGTTTCCTGCTCAATAACCCGCATTTCTGCTACGGTAACCAGTTTCATCGCAACCTCCAGCGCATCCATGCTTCTGCCGATGGCGTAATCTGGTAGAGGTAAATCACCCCATTGC
>JALVOR010000151.1 GCA_027026295.1 Anaerolineales bacterium
GTGTAATGCTTGGCAACCTTGAGGGCGGCTTCTACGCTTTCGGCACCCGAGTTGGCGAGGAACACCATGGCGGGTTCTTCGAAGGGGGCGATCTCGTTCAGCCGTTCCGAGAGGCGGATCCATTTCTCATGGTAGTAGTCCGAGGAAATGTGCAGGAATTTCTCGGCCTGCTCCTGAATGGCCGCTACCACTTTGGGATGGCTGTGGCCGGTGGAATTCACGGCAATACCGGCAATCAGGTCGACGTAGCGGTTGCCGTCTACATCCCACACCTCGGCACCCTTGCCGTGCGACATGACGAAGGGGGCGACGCGGCCATAGGCGGGGGTGACGACCCTGGCGTCGCGAGCGATAACTGCTTTTGCCTTGGGACCAGGAACATCACGCAATTTCATGGTTTTCTCCTCAACAAGTAAGAGTAATAGCGCCTGAAGCGCTTGATGAGCCTTCAGCAGGAAAATTATATCAGCACTCGCGCAGGTTGGGCGGGTTGGATGGGTGCCTTTTCGGCCATTTGCCTTTTGGCCTGTTTTGCACCTTCTGCGCCTTGGCGTTAAAGCGAGCAGGCGGCTGTCGCCAGCCGCCTGCCCAAGCGAAGGGGAGAGGAGTTAAGAAGCGGGCTGCGCGTTTTCTGGGCGCGCATCCTTCTTCTCATCCACACCAAGAAGATATTTGTGAATCGCTGCAGCGGCGCGCCGTCCGGCTGCCACAGCGGTTACAACGAGGTCGGGGCCGGTGGCCGCATCGCCGCCAGCATACACGCCGGGGCGGGAGGTTTCACCGGTTTCGGGGTCGGTCACAATCAGGCCCCAGTTGTAGGTCTTCAGATCGGGCGTGGTCTTGCCGATGGTTTCATCGGGCCAGTAACCAATGGCAAGCACCACGATGTCGGCGTCCAGAATGAAGTTGGAACCTTCCACAGGCACCGGGCGGCGGCGGCCGCTTTCGTCGGGTTCGCCCAGTTCCATGCGGATGCATTCCACAGCCTTCAGGCGTCCGTTTTCGTCGCCGATGAACTTCACGGGTTGGGTGAGGAACATGTATTCCGCACCTTCCTGTCGCGCCCAGGTGCGGTCTTTCACGCCGCCGGGCATTTCGGCTTCGGAACGGCGGTAAACGTCAATCACTTTGGCGGCTTTCAGGCGTGCCGAGGTGCGCAAGCAGTCTGAAGCGGTGTCACCGCCGCCGACCACGATGACTTTCTTGCCTTCGATTTCCAGGGGCCCTTTGCCCTGGTATTCTTCTGGCCACATTTCTTCGGGCACATTGGCGCGCACCAGGAATTCCGTCGCCATGTACACGCCTTCCAGGTCGTTGCCTTCTACCTTCATCGGGGCATCCACGTTGGCCCCCACGCCGATGAACACGGCTTCGTAGCCTTCCTCGAACAGGTCGTCAATGGTCTTGTGCACGCCAATTTTGGTGTTGAACACGAATTTCACGCCCGCGGCTTTCAGGTCGTCCACCCGGGCGAAAACCACGTCTTTGGGCAGTTTGAAGTTGGGGATGCCGTAAACCAGCAGGCCGCCCGGGGCGGGTTTGGCGTCGAAAACGGTCACATCATGCCCGCGTTGGCGCAGTTGCTCGGCGCAGGAAAGCCCCGCCGGGCCTGCCCCCACAATAGCAACCTGGTGCCCGGTGGTTTCGCCCACGGGCACTTCCACCTGCCCGCCTTTCACTTTGCGC
>JALVOR010000152.1 GCA_027026295.1 Anaerolineales bacterium
GACGCCGCCCGCCCATGCTGCTGGACATTCACGGCAACGACCTGAGCGTTCTGATTGGCCGTCGCGCCGAGCGCCTCAATGCGCTGCAATTCATCACCCGCCTGATTGTGGGCAAGGAACTGGGGCGCACGGCGACCATCATCGTGGACGTGGAGAACTACCGCCAGCGCCGCGAGCAGCAATTGCAGCGCATGGCAAAGCGCCTTGCTGAGGAAGCCGTCCGCACCGGACGCCGTATTTCTATGGAACCTATGCCTGCCAACGAGCGCCGCATTGTCCACATTGTCTTGCGCGACGACCCCCGGGTGAAGACCGAGAGCGTGGGGCGCGAACCGCACCGCAAAGTAACCATCATTCCGCAATAGCCTTTGGGCGCGCCAATGTGCCAGGGCAGGGTTTCCCTTGCCCTGGCTTGTTTTAAAACCGGGGTTGGGGAACAGCCCGTAAAACGACGATTTCCAAACCGGGACATGGTGGCGGCAATGACTTGGTGAAACAATGTTAGAATAAGAGTACCTGCTCAGCCCTCGGCGAGGAGGCTTTGCAGATTGGCACCGATTGGACGGGAAACTGCAAACCTGGCGATTCGTGATGCGTTCTTGCGTTCCGCGTGCATCCGTTGTTATTCGCGTCATCCGCAGCCCATGTTCCAGGGCTGAGTAGCGATGCCAAAAGTTTTGAATCCCCTTGTTGGAGGAGTGCACACCATGACCGACATGGTGGAGATGGTCATCGACAGCATCCGTGTGAGTCTGGTTTCCCAGCAGCAGGTCATTTTGCTGCGTGAACGCCGGGCGAACCGCTATTTGCCCATCTGGATTGGCGCATTTGAAGCCAACGCCATTCAACTGGCGCTGCACGAGGTGGAACTTTCCCGCCCGATGACCCATGACCTGATGCGGAATCTCCTCGACACCTTGGGTGCACGGCTTGAGCGGGTCGAAATCGTGGCGCTCAAAGAAAATACTTTTTATGGCAACCTGGTGATTTCCCACGCCGGGCGGTTGCATTATGTCGATGCCCGCCCGTCGGATGCCATCGCCCTGGCCGTGCGGGTGCATGTGCCCATTTATGCGGCGCGAGAAGTGATAGCCGAAGCCGGCATTGTGCCCGATGAAGCCATTGACGAACAGAACGAAGGTGTTAGTGCACCTATGCCTCCGCCTGCCGAGGGCAGCCAGCCTTCAAAGCAGCCATCGGTGGGTGCGCCCCAGCCTTCACAACCCACCGAAGCCGAGACCGCCGAAGACATGGATGCCCGCCTCTCGGTGTTTGCCAGTTTCTTTGAGCAAATAGCCGATGACCAGCCTGACGAAGAGGATGACCTATCAGAAGGGCAGACGCACGATGACGAATGAAGCAGCCCCCTATTACGACGAACAGCCTGCGCCCTCGATGGCAATGGCGCCTCATGATCTGCAAGCCGAAGAGGCGTTGCTGGGGGCGGTGCTCATCAGCCCCGAAACCTATGCTGAAGTGGCCCAGATTATCAAGGCTGAAGACTTCTTCAGCCTGCGCCACCGCTGGATTTGGGAGGCGATTACGCGCCTGAACGAAGGCGACCCTACCGGCGGCGACAGGAAGAGAAAAGCGGTGGACTTGCTCACCGTTGCCGAAGAATTGGGGCGCGCCGGGCATCTGGACGAGGTTGGGGGGCAGGCCTATTTGGTGCAATTGACCACCGCGGTGCCTTCCTCGCTGCACGCTGCCCACTACGCCCGCCTGGTCGAGGAAGCCTCGGTGCGGCGGCGCATGTTGGCAGCAGCCGAGCGCATCGCCCAACTGGCGCACCAGCGCGACCTCGAAGTGGAAGCCGTGCTGGATGAGGCGGAGAAAACCCTTTTCAACGTCAGTGAGCGGCGCATTACCCGCGGCGTGAAGCCTTTTCGCGAGGTGCTGCTCAACTACTACGAATACCTTGACCACCTGCGTACTCACCAGGGCGAAGCGGTGGGCATTCCCACCGGCTTCATCGACCTCGATAAACTGCTCAACGGCTTCCAGCCCTCGGATTTCGTCATCGTGGCAGCCCGCCCCGGCATGGGCAAAACTGCTTTCCTGCTGAGCGTTGCCAGAACCGTGGCGCAGCAATACAAGAAGCGGGTGGCGGTGTTTTCTCTGGAAATGGCGAACGAGCAATTAGTGCAGCGTTTGCTTTCGCAGGAAACCGGCATTGATTCCCAGCGGCTGCGCACGGGCGAAATCGCCGCTGACGAATGGGAAAAGATTTCCGCCGCGGTCAACGCGTTGGGGAATGCCCAGATTTTCCTCGATGACACGCCCGCCATCACGCCCATTCAGTTGCGCACCAAGTGCCGCCGCCTGCACATGGAATTTGGCCTCGACCTCATCATGGTGGACTACCTGCAATTGATGAGCAGCGGCATGCGCTCGGAAAACCGCGTGCAGGAAGTTTCGCAGATTTCCCGCAACCTGAAGGCCTTAGCGCGGGAACTCAACGTGCCGGTGGTAGCCGCGGCGCAACTTTCCCGCGCTGTGGAGCAGCGCGGCGACAAGCGCCCCCTGCTTTCCGACCTGCGCGAATCTGGCTCGTTGGAGCAGGATGCCGACGTCGTGATGTTCATTTACCGCGACGAGGTATATAACGAGGAAACCGAGCGCGTCGGGCTGGCGGAAATCATCGTTGCCAAGCACCGCAACGGCCCCACGGGCAAGATTGATCTGGTTTTCCAGAAGGAACTGGCGCGCTTCCGCAACGCGGCAACCCACAACGTCGACCCCACGGCGCTGATTTCCGGGCGGACGACGACGCCCCCGCCCCCGCCGCCGGATACTCCGCCGCTGTAGGCTTCCCGAGGCTGTTGGAGCCGCCCATTATGCCGCCATTCCCCGGTTTCCCCCCCGGCAAAGTGTTGCTGGTGCCCATTCCGGCGCAGTTTTTCACCCGCCTGCTGCCCGAAATCGACCATTTGGGAGAACTCAAGGTGGTGCTTTATGCTTTCTGGCGGCTCAGCCAGAGCGAAGCGCCGGTGCGTTACCTCACCCGCGAGGACTTTCTGCACGACGAGGCCTTCATGGCGGGGCTGGGGGAAGGCGCGGAAGCCGAAGCCACGCTGGATGAGGGGCTAACGCGCGCAGTGGCGCGCGGGGTGCTGCTGCGCGCCGAGGTGGAAGTTGGCGACGCGCCGCTGGTGCTGTATTTTCTCAACACGCCTAAAGGGCGCAGCGCCGCCGATGCGGTGCGGGGCGGGCACTGGCGGCCTGCTACTGATGAAGACCGCCCGGTACACCTTTACCTGAGCCGCCCCAACATTTTCCGCCTTTATGAAGAACACATTGGCCCGCTCACGCCGTTGATGGCCGACCAGTTGGAGGAAGCCGAGGCGCAATATCCGCTGGACTGGATTGAAGAGGCGTTTCGTATAGCCGTGGCGAGCAACGTCCGCCGCTGGCGCTATATCGAAGCCATTTTGGAACGCTGGAAGAAAGAGGGACGCCATGACCGAACCGCTGGAGGAGATTCTGAAAAGGATCGCCGCCGATACCTTGACGACCAATTCGCCGACTTCTACGAATGAAGGCGGCGAGCGCCACTTGTTGCCCGGCGACCCGAACTGCCCCGTGTGCGGTGGGGTGGGGTATTTGCGTTTCGATGTGCCGCCGGGACACCCCATGTTTGGCAAGGTGGTGCCCTGCGTCTGCCGCTACGAAAACCTGGAACAGCGCCGTCGCAAGCGGTTGTTTTCCTTCAGCCACCTGGAGGCGTTAGGGCACTTGACCTTCGACACCTTCCAGCCGCGCGGGCGCATTGGCCTGGGGCCGCTGCAGGCGGCTTCGCTGGAACAGGCTTATAACCTCGCCCGCCAGTTTGCCGAGAACCCCAAGGGGTGGTTGCTGCTTTCGGGCGGCTATGGCTGCGGCAAAACCCACCTTGCGGCGGCGATTGCCAACGAAGTGGTGGCACGCGGCAAAGCCACCCTGTTCCTCACTGTACCCGATTTGCTCGACTTCCTGCGCTTTGCCTACGGCAGCCAGGAGGAAACCTTCGAGGAACGCTTCGAGGAAATCCGTCAGGTGCCCTTGCTGGTGCTGGACGACTTCGGCACCCAGAGCGCAACGCCGTGGGCGCAGGAAAAACTGTTCCAGATTTTGAATTTCCGCTACATCAACCGCCTGCCCACGGTGATTACCACCAACCTGCTGCTGAACGAAATCGATGCTCGCCTGCGCTCGCGCCTGCAGGACCCCGAACTTGTGACCCACGTTTACATTCAGGCGCCCGATTACCGCCGCCCGATGGACGACACCGGGCATTCGGAACTTTCCACCCTGGGGCTGATGGGGCGCTACACCTTTGGCAACTTCAGCCTGCGTGAAGACGAGCGCCTGCCCAAACGGGATGCCGAAAGCCTGCGCAAGGCTTTCGAAGCCGCCCGTGCCTTTGCCGAAGCGCCCAGCGGCTGGCTGATTTTCACCGGCCCCTACGGCAACGGCAAAACCCACCTCGCGGCGGCTATCGCCAACTATCGCGCCGGCATGGGCTACCCGCCGTTGTTTGTGGTGGTGCCCGACTTGCTCGACCACCTGCGCGCCACCTTCAACCCCAACAGCACGGTCACCTATGACCGCCGTTTCGAGGAAATCCGCACCGCACCGCTGCTGATTTTGGACGACCTCGGTACCCAGGCCACCACGCCGTGGGCGCGGGAGAAACTCTACCAGTTGTTCAATTATCGCTACACTTCCGAACTGCCCACGGTAATTACCACGGCATTGCCGATGGAAGAAATCGATGCCCGTTTGCGCTCGCGGATGCTGGATTCCCGCCTGAGCCGCCTTTTCATGATTTCTGCGCCGCCCTATTACGCGAGCCGCCGACGCACCAAAAAAAGAACGTAAAATTCCTGATAACTGTCACTCGCGGCGGGGGGGCGGTGTGGTAAGATAACTTGAAAGGCTTTTCCAATTACGCTTGCGCTCCCGCAAGTAAACTCTCTTCATTGCTTTAAGGAGGCACGATATGGCAAAACGCCCCTTTGTAACCGTAGATGGCAATGAAGCAACGACGTTTGTGGCTTACCAAGCCAGTGAAGTCGTCGCCATCTACCCCATTACCCCCGCTTCACCCATGGGCGAACTGGCCGACCTGTGGGCTGCGGAGAAGCGCCCCAACATCTGGGGGAGTGTGCCGCAGGTCATCGAAATGCAAAGTGAAGGCGGTGCCTCGGGCGCAGTGCATGGTGCATTGCAGGCCGGCGCGCTGACCACCACCTTCACCGCGTCTCAGGGCTTGCTGCTGATGCTGCCCAACCTTTACAAGATTGCGGGCGAACTCACCTCGGCTGTCTTGCACATTGCGGCGCGCTCCATTGCCGCGCAGGCGCTTTCCATTTTTGGCGACCACAGCGACGTCATGGCTGCCCGCGCCACCGGCTTTGGCA
>JALVOR010000153.1 GCA_027026295.1 Anaerolineales bacterium
CAGTAGCACGGTGAACCACACAATGCGTTTCACAACAACCTCCGATTCTCGAAATCATGTACGGCGGGGGAAGATCTGAAAAGCGGTGTGCTTGTCCCTCTTTGAGCAGGCCATGCGCTGCCCGCACACTTGGCTTGCAGAGTCTCCTCCATGAGCAGCAGGCCAAAGATGGCGCGGGGGGAAGTGTATCTTAACTGGGACTTTCCTGGCAAAGAAAAACCACAAAGAAGGCACAGAAAACAAAGATCCCTCACTTTCTCCCTTTTGTACGGCTATACGAAATTTCCTCAGCGCGCTCAGGGCAAGACACTCTGGATGCCACCTAAAACGGAATCCTCCCTTCCCTAGACGGCACGGTGCGATGCCACTGCCACAACTGCTTATCCACCGCCGACAGATCTACCAGCGTCACGCCTTCCGCCCGCCAGCGTTCCCCCGCAGGCGGCGCGGCGCGCAGCGCCTCGGCTTCAGCAGCCATACTGCGCGACCAGCCGCCGCGGGCAAAGACCACGAAATGCACCCGCCAGCGCTTCTCGCGCGGCAGCACGGCTTCGGTGCGCGCGGCCAGTTTTCGCAGCACCTCGGCCCCGACCGGCTCGGGCGACCATTTGCACTCGCCCAAAATCAGGGTGCCCTCGCGGGGATTGATGCCGACCACATCCACCTGCGCGGTGCGCGTCCACGCCGCGCCGACTTCCAGCGGCTGGAAAGGCAGCGCGCCCTGCGCGCCGGCGTGCAGTGTCCACAGGCGGGCAATTTCTTCCCACGTGTAGGCGCCGATAAAATCCAGCAGGTGGCGGCGCAGTTCTTCCACCAGCGGCGCCTGCACGCCGGCGGCAATCTGGCTGCGGTAGGGGCTGATGAAGCGAAAGTAAAACCGCAGGAAGGGGTCGGTGAGGTGATAGCGCCCCTGGCGGCTGTTGGGCGGCGCGGTCAACGAACGGCGGCGTTCCACATGGCCGGTTTCCAGCAGCGATTCGAGATAGCGGCTGACATGCCCGCCCGGCAGTTCCGAAGCGCGACGGATTTCGGCGGGGGTGTGCGCGCCGCGGGCAATGGCGCTCAAAATGGCGTAGTAGTTGCCGGTTTCCCGAATGTAATCCTGTAGCAAAAAGCGCGGCTCGTCGCCGAGGGAAAGCGCCGCGTGGGTGACGAAGGCGGTCAGGTTTTCCTGAAAGGGGGCTTTGGGGTTCCAGTAAGCCCAGTAGGCGGGTACGCCGCCAACCACGGCATAGAGGGCAACCCGCGCCTGGGCGGGGTAATCGGGGAAGGCTTCCCGCGTGGCGGGGTATGGCAGGGGCTGCAGGCGCAGGGCGGTGGTGGCGCGGCCATAGAGGGGCGCCTGCGGGGAAAGCACGCCGCGCACCACCATGCCCAAATGCGAGCCGGAAAGCGCCAGCATGAGGTTGCCGCGGCTGAGGGCCTGGTCCCAGGCATGCTGCAGCGCCCCGGCCACACGGGGGCCATGCTCCAGCAGGTAAGTGAATTCGTCGATGACCAGCGCGACGCGGCGGCCGCGGCGGGCAGCCATTTCGCCGAAAGCCTCGAAAGCCGCGCGCCATGTCGGGTAATACACCGCGGCCTCGGCGCCGCCGGGGTGGAAGAAGCGGTACAGCGCCTGGGAAAACGCCCGCCGCTGGTCGCTTTCGCTGGAAGGCTCGGCAGCCCAGTAGAGCACATCTTCGGGATGCTGCTGCATCCATTCCCACAGCAGGCGGGTTTTGCCGACGCGGCGGCGGCCATAGAGCACCAGGAAGGCCGCCTGCGGGCTGCGCCACAGGTCTTCGAGCAGCGCCATCTCGCGCTGGCGTCCCACAAAGGGCGGGGTGTAGGCTGGGGGCATGGGGACCTCCGGTGTATGCAAAGGAGATAAGATAATCAAGATTATGATAATCTGGATTAAGAGATTTGGCAAGGGCAGCGAAGCGGGCAATTCGTTACCTGGTCAGGGTTGCCTGGCTGTGTCGCACCAATTGCCAAAAATTTCCTCCGGTAGAGTGCCAATTTTTTCCTGCGGAAAATATACGGGGAAACGCCAAAAACCTCTGAAAACTCTCACCACCGGTGTAAAATAACCCCAACGTCGCGGGGGCATGCGACAGAGCAGCCCACACAACGCCAACATACATTTCCACCTTTGAGGAGGCTATCATGTTCTTCCACTGCCGCCGAATCACTGCCTTGGCTGTTGCCGTTTTGGTTTCCATACTCGCTGCCTGCAGGCCAGCCGCCGCGCCGGTTTCCCCCACGGCGCAGGCAACGGCAACGCTGCAACCCAGCCCAACGCCCACCGCCACCGCGACAGCCACACCTGCCCCCACAGCAACTCCCACAGCCACCCTGACGCCTTCACCAACACCCACGCCCGCCCCGCAGCCCATCACTTCCAACACTGCCAACCTGCTCAAGCCGGTGGAGGAGCAACCCTGGCACGCTTACCACGGGCTGCTAAAGCACATTGCCTGGTCTACCGACGGGAAATTCATCGCCGGGCAGTTCTCCGACTATCAGCCGCGGACAATCGTGTGGGACGCCAACACGCTCCAGCAAATTGCCCGCTTCACCGGTGTCACGTTCCGCCAATGGACGCCCGACAATCACCTGCTCTTGAGAACAGGCGAGGGGCAATATGCCACCGTCACCCCTCAGCAGGGTGCCCAACCCGAGCCTCTCGACATCTCATGTTTCGGCGACAACAACATCGTCGATCTGCGCTACAGCCCCCAGGGGCGCTACCTCGCCGCCCTGGTCAACCCGCGCGTTGTCTTGGTATGCAATCAGGAGACCCAAGAACTGCAACGCTACGAAGTCCCGTGGGACAAGCGCGCCATTCACGAACTCTATTTCGGCATGTTCTCTCCCTACGAAGACTGGCTCTTCCTGTGGGGTGGAGCAGAACTGCCGCCATACGCCTTCACAATAGCCTTCAACCTGCACCAAAAGCGCATCTACGCCACCTATCCCGGCCTATTACTGGCGCTTTCGCCGCAGGGCAACCGCGTGCTGGTCAACGACGAATCGGCCATGAAGGTCAAAGTAGCCTTCACCGGTGCCGACCTGAGCGCCTTTTCCTACGGCGTCTCCCATTACGATGCGCAAACCCAAACCAGTGACGGGTGGATGGCCATAGCAGCAGATTTCGCCTCGCAAACCCAGGTGGGGGTGATGCTGGCCCACTACAACCAGCCCTTTGATGCACAGTTTTTGGTGCGGGAAATCGGCAGCCGCGAGATATCCAAAACCCTACATCTGCGCGAAGTTGCTGGCGGAACACTACTGTCGCTTTCCCCCGACCGCGCTCGCTTTGCCATCGCCTCACACGACGGCTATTTGCGCGTGTACGACACAGAAGGCAAGATGCTGGGCGAAAAACAGGTCGCCGACAACGCCGACGACTACATCAACGAGCCACCCGGTGTATCACTTTCCCCCAACGGCAACTCGCTGGCAAAGCCAGAGGGCTTCACGGCGCTGGGCATCTACACCTTGCCCAACGAGCAGCCCGATTTCACTTTACCGCGCACCATGGAAGACGGCCTCTTTGCCATGCCCATGATGTTCGACTTCGTCAGCGACAATCTCGTCAAAACATGGGCTCCGAATGGCATGGACCTGTGGGATTTGAACGCGCAAAAAGTCGTGCACACCTACTTCTACGACTGCAAGCCCGACGCCAAGGCTGATAAACTCCTCTGCTGGAGTTACAAATTCGTGGCCTTAGTGGACGGCAACACCCAGGAAATTACCACCCAGATGGACAGCGGCAAACACCTACGCGGCTATGCCATGCAGCCCCAAGGTAATTTCGTTGCCTTATGCAACGACAACGCCGACCCCATCACGCTCTGGCAAACCGACCCAGTGGAACACCGCCCCAACCTGTTGCTAAAGAGAGAAGGCAAGCCCACACCCGCTTGCGGCGCGCTCGTCTTTTCGGCAGACGGGCGCTATCTCATCAGCGGCGCAGGCGGCGTGTGGGAAATCGAAAGCGGCGAGCAAGTCGGCGAATTCCCGCCGCTGCGAGGTTACACCCCTCCCACCGACGACGACCTCAACCCGCCGCCGCCCATGGAACTCAGCACGGGGCCTGCCGACCTCTTCTGGGTTTACGACCCTGCCGACCACACCCTCACCCTCCACCGCCTGCCCGACGGGGAAACGGTACACACCATCACCCTGCCGAAAGACACCGTTACTTTCCGCTTCGCTTCCGACGGCATGAGGCTGGTGGTCGTGCAACTCGACCGCATCACCACCTGGAAGGCCGTGCCGTAAACCCAACGGAACAATTGTTCCGCAAGGCAAAACAAAACACCCTGGCGAATTTGCCAGGGTGTTTCTCGTGCGCCAGCGGAGAGAAATCACGAACGATGCGTCGTCCATCGATTTCACCGATGAGCACAGATTGGGCAAAAACTTCAAAAAAGCAACTGTTCAGCCTAAAAGGGAAACCTCAATTGCGCAGGCAGAAAGGCACAGAAAACATCGAAGGGCTAATGGGGTGTTGTTGTAGGGCGGGACGGCGTCCCGCCTTACTTGGCGACCCTGGCACCCTAAAATCCGTATCTAGCCGTGATTGTCCGCTTTCATCCGCGGGCATCCGTGTCATCCGCGACCTATCCCCTTGCAACAGCCGCAAAGGGAGAAATCTATTCAACCGTCTTGTGTGCTTCGGCGCGATTTCCGCCGCCCGGCAGGGCGCCCGCCCTCGGCGGCTGCCAGCGCGCGCAGTTGTTTTGCCAATGCGGCGAGGGCATTAGCCGCCTGCCGCACCGTGGCCGGGTCGCCCAGTTCGGCGGCAAAGTGTTCAGCCACGCGGGGGACGTCGTCCGCTTCCAGCCGCAGCAAGGAACGCACAGGGGTGCGCATGCGGCGGGCGATGGACATGCGCGGGTCGAGTTGCGCCCGTTTGGGGCGGGCTTTGGTTTTAGGGGCAGGCTTCTCCTCAGCGGCGGGCGCGATGGCTTCCTGCCCTTCGCCCAAAGCCGCAATCAGCGCGACGATGCCTTCTTCCCACGTTTCCGGCGCCCCCTTGAGCACCTCACGCAGTGCGCCTTCGCTCAGGCGATAGCGGTCGGCGAGCAACAGCAAATGGTCGGGCAAATGCAGAATTTGCAGGTAATAGCGGATGTAACGGCGGCTCATGCCCAACAGGTCTTCCACATGGCGCACCACGGGCGAGGGCAGGCGCTTGATTTCCGCCGCGCGGCGGTAATAGGCAAAATCGCTCTCGCCGGTTTCGGGCAGCACACCCATCTGCTCTAACACCAGCGCCGCAATTTCGCGCGCCCGCATCACCGCACTGGGTGGCTCCGCGGTGATGTTTTCCAGCACCTGCCGCGCGCGGGAAGGCTGCTCGACCACCAGGGCTTCCAGTTG
>JALVOR010000154.1 GCA_027026295.1 Anaerolineales bacterium
TCCACGTCCACGAAACGGCGGTATCTCCTCACGTCAACCGGCTTTTCCCAACCTTGCCCGTCCAGCCACTTCTGCAGTGCGCCCATAACTTCTACTTTGACGCCCTCAACCTCCAGTCTCCCAAAATGGGACCGTATCCGTTCAGACGCCACATACCGGACAGGTTGGACGACGCAATCGGCAAAGCGTCTTTCTATTTCATAAGCGCCTGTCTCATCGGCTTGCAAGTCAATATCATGAACTTCAACCCTCATGCCTTGCAATGCCATCCCCAGACTGCCCGTAACCGCCCACGCTATGGGCACATCGCGCAAACGCTCACAGATGATTCGCAGTACTGCAAGATACGACTTCTTTATCATACCTTACTCTCAAGCGGCCAACTGCTCAGCACAACTATCCGAAACGCCTCTCCATGATGTCATTGCGAGTGAAGCGATCTCCGCCATGACATTGCGGGGGAAGCCACGCCGCTTTCGGCGGCTCGCAAAGACATCCAACCAGATTCCGGCGAGAAGTTGCCTTTATTGCCGACCCAGCCGCGCCGCGAGGAACGGAATCAGCATCTCTTCGCGGGAAAGCCCGCCATGCCGCCCGACAAGGTGATTCCTCTTGTTTGCCCACCACAAATAGGCATTGCCGCGGGCGATGCCCACCCAATCGCCAATGCGGGAAAGCAAATCGGGGTGCCGCGGGCCTGCGTCGCCGAACAGGCCGGCTTCCAGGGCCTGCGCCGCGGGCAGCAGGGTGAACTTGCCGGGCCAGGTTTCCTCGAAATATGCCCGCATGGCTGCTTCCTGCTTCGGGCGGGGGTAAAGATACATCAGGCGGTTTTCGCCGCAGGGCTGGATGTGGAGCATTTCGCGCAGGCGGGGGTGGTTGGCAAGGTAAAAGTGCGGCGTGTCGTCGGTGTGAATGTGCCCGTGGTCGGCGGTAATCAGCAGCACGGTTTCTGCGCGCTCGGCGGGCGTGAGCGCGTTGAGGAAATAACGCTCCATCGCCCAGCCAAAGGCGTGCACCTCGGCAAGCACGCGCGGGTCGCGGGGTCCGTGGTGGTGCTCCAGCCCATCCACCGCCCCCCAGTAAACCCACAAATAGCGCTTCTTTTCGGGCGCCTCGGCCAGCGCCTGCCGCACGTTGAACCACAACTGCGCCGGCGTGCTGAACGCCCGAATGTCGGTTTCCCGAAACAGCATTTTCGAAAGCCCCGAGCGGCTGATGGTATAGTGCTGAAACGCCAGCGTTTCCACACCGTGGCGGGCAAGGTGCTCACCCATGGTTTCCACGGGCAAAAAGGTTTCCGGCTGAAAGCCCGTCTTGAGCAGGTCATCCATCCCCCGCCGAAAACCGCTGGGCTGGTGGAAGATCAGGTTCGCCACCAAACCGTAGTTTTGCAGCCAGATTTCGAAGCCCACATTGCCGTGCTCGGCAGGCGCCATGCCCGTCCACAGGGTGGTGAGCGCCGCGGTGGTAGTGCTGGGCGCAATCGACGTCAACGGGGCAAGGACGCCGGCTTCCCCCAACGCCGCCCAGCCCGGCAGCAGGTTGGCTTCCAGCGCCTGCAAGAGCAGGTCCCAGCGCAGGCCGTCCACCAGCAGCAAAATCACACGGCGCGCCTGCCCCAAGGGGGCGGTCAGCGCCTCATCCAGCGCGGGGTACGCCCCAGGGGGCGGCACATCCAGCAGGCGGCAAATCGTAGCCGGAATGTTGACCAGCCCATAGCCGTGGTAGTGCGGCAGCAACTGGCCGGCTTCCCGCGGCACGCCGGCGAGGCGCGGCGCGTGCAACTGCGGGAACACCTGGGCGCTCAAATCGGGCATCAAAGCACCTCCCAAACGGGTATAATAAAGTCATCATTCCACTTCGCCTCACTGCCGGAGGGCTTATGCACGCGAAATTTCTCGCCGCCTGGCACGGAAAGAGCGGACGAAAGTGGCGCGAGTATCTTACCGCATATTTGATGCTGGCGCCATCGGTCATACTGATTTTCGTGTTCGGCATTTTCCCGGTGTTGTTCGCAGTGTATGTCAGTTTGCACCGCTGGCGCATTCGCAGGGGGAAATTCCTGGGGCTGACCCACTATGTCCATGCCATCGAGAGCCTCGCCTTCATCCTGTTCTTCGCCACCGCGTTAGGTATGCTGTTCATCGCCTGGCGGGCAGCCAAACAGGCCTACACCACCGCTAAGGAAACCGGCGACGCGCCGTGGCAGTGGCTGCTGCCGGGGGCGGTGCTGGGCGCGGGCGGGCTGCTGTGGCTGCGCTACGGCGTCATCATGCTACCCAAAGTGCTGGATATCGCCAACAAAGCCGTGGGGAAGCAACGCTCACAGGCCCTCTTTCGCCAATGGCTGTGGGAAACCTTCAAGGAACCCGACGGCGTGACCGCGCTGCTCATTGCGGCGGGCGTGACCCTGCTGGGGCTATTGTTGTGGGGCTTCCAGCAGCACAGCAAACCTTCTGAACACCACAGCGCCTACATTTTGCAGTGGTCGAGCGCCGTTTTCTTCACCCTGAGCGGCGCAATGACCGCGGTGTTCACTTACCAGCAACTGCAGCAGGCCATTCGAAAAGCCATCGAAAAAGGTAAGCCGCCGGTCATTGGCGTGCATGTGGTGCTCATTACCATTGGCGTCATCCTGTTCTATGTCGCCTGGCGGCTGTGGGATAGCGCCGTGCACAGCGATTCGGACAAGGGTTTCGTTTTCAAGGGCTTTGCGGCGCTGTTCTTCCTGGTCGGCGGGTGGATTTTCGTTGCCGAATTGCCGCCCGTCATCGAAGCAGGCGATGCCAACCTGTGGCGCGGGCTGGTGGTTACGATTTACTACGCCTTAGGCACAGTGCCGTTCCAGTTGGGCATCGCGCTGGTGCTTTCCTACCTGCTTTTCCAGAACATCAAGGGGCGGGAATTCTTCCGGGTGCTCTACTTCCTGCCTTACATCACCCCGGCGGTTGCCAGCGCTGCGGTGTTCCGCTTGCTGTTCATCGGGCACCCTTCGGGGCTGGCGAACCGCTTCCTGCGGCTGGTCGGCATTGCGCCGCTCAAATGGATTCAGGAGCCGCGCGGGGTGTTTTCCCTCATCGCCGACGGGTTGGGCGTGCATCTACCTTCGTGGGCTGGCGGCCCCAGCCTGGCGCTGACGGTGATCATTTTCTATTCCATCTGGACTTATGTGGGCTATGATACGGTAATTTACCTCGCGGGGCTGGGGAACATCCCCAACGAAATCAACGAAGCGGCAGAAATCGACGGCGCCAGCCGCTGGCAGATCTTCCGTCACATCACCCTGCCGCTGCTTTCCCCCACCACTTACTTCCTTTCGTTGATTGCCGTCATCGGCACCTTCAAAGCCTTCAACCATATCTATGTGATGCGCGAACCGGCTGCCCTCAAAACGGTCAACACTTTCAGCGTGGTCATCTTCGACACCTTTTTCACCGATACCCGTTACGGCTACGCTTCGGCCATGGCCTTCGTGCTCTTCGCCATCATCTTGAGCCTGACCTACATCAACAACAAGGTGCAAGGCTCCCGCGTGTTTTACCAATAGAGGTGTCTTATGGCCGTTGACCCCAAGAAAAACAGCAATGTTTACCGCCTGCGCCGCGCGGTGATGCGCTTTCTGCTCTACACCGTGCTCGTCATCGGCGGGGTGATTGCCATTGTACCCTTTCTGTGGATGCTTTCCACTTCGTTGATGACGTTGGGCGAGGCAATTTCCGGGCGCTTTCTGCCGCAAGTGCCGCAGTGGCACAACTACATGGTGGCGTGGAAGGAAGCCAACTTCTCGGAATATTTTGTCAACTCGCTGGAAATCACCCTGATTACCCTCAGCGGGCAATTGGCCTTCAGCATCATGGCAGCCTACGCCTTCGCCCGCATGAAGTTTCCGGGGCGCGACTTGATTTTCGGCATCCTGCTGAGCACCATGATGATTCCCGGCATGGTGCTGATGATTCCCAACTTCCTCACCGTGACCTGGCTGGGGCGTGTCAGCCCCATCAAATGGATCAACAACTGGCCTTCGCTCACCATTCCCTTCATGGGCAGCGTGTTCAGCGTGTTCCTGCTGCGCCAGTTCTTCGCCCAAATTCCCAATGACCTGTTCGACGCCGCCCAAATTGACGGTGCCGGGCACTGGCAATTCCTCTGGCGGGTGGTGATTCCCCTTTCCAAAGCCCCCATCATGGTGATTACCGTGCTCTCGTTCATCGGCTCGTGGAATGCGTTAGCGTGGCCCCTGCTGGTCACCAATGCCCCCAACTGGCGGCCTATCGCCGTGGGGCTGTTCCAGTTCGTAGACGAAGCCGGTTCGGAACTCAACCTGCAAATGGCAGGCGCGGTGATTACGATTATCCCCATTCTGCTGCTTTATTTCCTCACCCAGCGACAGTTTACGGAAAGCATCGCCCGCAGCGGCATGAAAGGCTGACAAACTCCTGTAAATGCTTACCGCCCCGCGGCGTGATTGGCGCGCGGGGCGTTTTTTTTGTTTCCCAAACGTCACTGTTCGATGCTGGCAAAGGGCAACCGCAGAGTGAAAACCGCAGAAGGCACAGAAATGCCGCCGAAAACACAGAAACGAAGTAATTCGTGAAGCGTTACTTTGTCAATTCGTAGAGCCCGATGTAACACCGTGTCAAATTGACCATGCCCTTTGGAGACCTCAGCGTTCAAAAAAATCCGTGTGCATCCATGATAATCCGTATCATTCGCGATCTATCCCTTTGCGGCTGAACGACGACGCGCCCCAACCACCAAAAAACTTCACGCCCCTTGAAACAAGGGGCGTGAAGTCGAGAGCGCCGTGCGGATGTCAACACCTGAGGAGGCAACTTGCCTGGATGGATGGAGGAACAAGTTTTCATGCAACGGCGCGCTCCAACACAGGTCGGAACTTGTACCCATATACAATTAACCCTCGATCACCCTTATCGTTGCGCAGTTTGCGGGTTACCATTTCCACTTTCATGCCGGCATAGGGCTGCACGTTGCCCAGGTCGGTCAACTGCGCCGTCAGCATGGGACCCTCATCCAACTGCACCAGGGCAACCACGTAAGGGGTTTGTTCTTCAAAATGTGCCGGAGCCTGCCGTACCCTCGTCCACGAAACCACCACGCCGGTGCCGACAAAGGTGTAGGTGGTCTTGGCTTCCAACCCGCAATGAGGGCACACGTCCCGCGGGGGGAACAACCTGGCGCCGCAATGCGGGCATATCTCACCTTCCAGGGCATAGCGTTGTTTGCGTAACCGCCAGTGGCGAGAAATATCCATAATCATCACTCCTTCACTAAAAGCGTTTCAATACGGATAACGTTATTGTGGGGCAAAACAACTGTCAGAAACTATCAAAATGGCGCAGCCCCTGCATC
>JALVOR010000155.1 GCA_027026295.1 Anaerolineales bacterium
CTTCACATACTTGCGATCACCCGTCAAGTGGTATGCCATTGCCAGTGTCGTCAACCGTCCCACACATTTCCGCGACTGGCTAAGCAAACGCCGTCCCTCAAGCTTGCGTTCGATGGGAGGCAACGGTATCAACAGATCGGCTTGGCGAATGATTCCTTCAACCAACTCCCGCCCCAACTCCGTTTTCGCGAGAGAGTGCCTCAGTTGGCGAAGCGTCTTGCCATTGGTCAACAACCGTGGATGATCAACATGGCATTGATCGATTCGAGCGCGTACCTGTTTGATCGTCAGCTTTGGTTTGGATGCGTCGCCGGTGGGCGGCTTCTCTGGCGTCGCCGGGGGCGTCGCTTGGGCGTGTTCAGGATCGGCCGTTTCCGGCTGTGCGGCCCGCACAAAGCCCACGCTGTGCCCCTGAATTGCGTCCAGCACCAGGCTCATGTGGGCGTTGGGGCGGTAATCGGCAACGGCAATCACCCGCAGCGCGCCGGCAATGGGCAACCAGCGCTCGCCGGGCAGGAATTCGGCGAGGTGGTTGGGCGTGTCGTAGAAGAAGGCGCGGCGGAACACCGTGCGCTCGTCGTCCAGGTCCATCGCGAGGGGGTAGATCTGGGCTTCCATCAAATCCTGGAAAAAGTGCGTGCCAAACGAAGGTTCAGGGGCAGGCCCCACATCGTGCCCGGAAAGTTCCACCAAGGCGCGGGCGTTGTGAATGTCGGCATAGCCCACCGGCACCCCCAGGTCGGGGTTGGAAGTGCCCCAGCGCCCCGGCCCCACGCAGATGAAGGTCTCGCTGGCGAGGCGGGCGTTCAGTTTGCCGATGGCGCGCGTCAGCAGCCGCCGCTCGTCCATCGTTGCGAGCGCATAATAGCCCTCGGGCGAAACGAAAATCACATAGCGCACGCCTTCCACCTGCCCGGAAGGCATCACATTGTAGGTTTCCAATATCACATCTTCGGGGCGCAGGTCCTGGGGCAGGGTAATTTCCTGGGCGCTGTAATGGCTTTGGGGGCGGCACTGCAAAATGGTAATGTTCACTTCGGGGGTGCTGCTGCGGGGGTCGGGCGCTTCGGCGGCAAATTCCATGTCTACGGGCACGCCGTAATGCTCTTCCAGCAGGTTGAGCATGGTGCGCATCCGCGCGGCAAAAGGCGTGCGCCGCAGCCACTCATCGAAGGTAATCACCACGTCGTTCAGGCGGTCTTTGGGCACCCGCTGGGTGTGCATCGGCGCGAGGTAGCCGTCCTCGTCGAGGGAAGCCACCAGCGGCAGCGCGTCGTAGCGCCCTTTGAGCACCTCGACAACCTCCGCGGTGCGGTAGGCGTTGGCTTCCAGGTCGATGAGGTCGATATAATGCTGCGAATAGCGCCGCCGCGCTTTGGTGGAAACCGACGGCTGCAATTCGGGATGGCTGAGCGCCACCAGTCGAGGGTAGTCATTGCCCACCCGGTCCACGGCGCGGGTGCCCAGCCCCCACACCAGCCGCACGAAGCCGTCTTCCTGCCGAATTTGCGCCGACCAGGGGAACAGGTTGCGGCTGAAGGCCACGCCCGCCGCCTGCGGAAAGTAGAAATGGCGGTAGCGCTCGCCTTCCACCACCTGAATGAGCACGGCAATGCGCTCGTCATAGTCAATCAGCCCGCGGGCGCGGCGGTAAAGCAGGGCGTCGGGGCTGAGGCCGCTGGCATACACGCTGGCAATGGCGCGCGCCAGCGCCTGCAGATTTTCCTGCAAATCGCCCTGATTGGGCAAAAAATGGCTTTCATACTTGCCCGCAAAGGCCGTGCCGAAGTTGTCTTCCAACAAACTGGACGAGCGCACAATGAGGGGCGTGTTGCCCACTTCGCGCAGCAGTTCTTCGAAACGCACCCGCAAATCTTCGGGAAAACCGCCCTGCTGGTATTCGGCGCGCAGGAGGGGGTACTCCGCCTGAATGACGTCGTCGGTCTTGTATTTCTGCACCGCCCACTTGAGCAAGTCGTTGTGCGCCATGAAGGCGTACATCACGTCGGCGCCCAGGAAGTAGGATTCGGGAATACGGATGTGTTCCCGAATTTCGTCGTCGGCCACAGCGCGCAGGATGCGGTAAGCCAGCAACATGCCCGCTGCCTTGCCGCCGATTTTGCCAGGGCCAATTTTGCGCCGCCGGATGTAATCCAGGTCGCTCACTTTGAGCCAGCGCTTGGCAAGCCCCACATAGGCGAGTTGGTCGCTGATCAGGTCGCGAATCAGCACCACGCGGATTTCCTGCAGGCGCGCTTCATGCTGGATGCGCTCGTCGGGGGGCATGCGCTCAATGGCAAAGGCTTCGTCGAAGAGTTGCGCCCGCGGGGCAAGTTCCGGGTTGAAGGTGAGTTCGTCTTCCTCTTCCTCCGACCAGCCGCGCTCGCTGCGCACCTCGCGCAAGATGCGGTCGAAATCGCTAAAGGGCAAATGATAGGCAAAATAGAAATCGGTGAGGTAATCGCGCGCCCAGGCCAGCCGTTCCTCCCACACTTCGGCGGGTTCCTCAACAAGGGGGTTGGTAATGCCTTCGCGGCGCTGTGATTCTATCGCCAGTTCCCGCGCCTTGTCGTAGAATTCATGTTTGGAAATCACTTTACGGGCAAAAATTTCCCGCCGCATGCGCCGCCGCACGCGCTTGCTCATGATGGGGTACTGCAGCAGCATCTGGCGAATGCGCCACAGCGGGTCGGTAGAAGCAAAAGGCATGGTCATGGGAAACACTCGCTTTACACAACAACTTGACTACCCGACTATACGACTACCCGACTACCCATAAAACAAACCTGACAGGGCGCGAAGCAACACCTGTCAGGTGAAAGGGCAAGCCGTCACATGCGGTTACGAAAGGTGCATGGGCATGATGATGTGTACGAAATCGTCAGCACCCACCGGGCGCAACACACCCGGGCTGGCGGGCGCCGTGGTTTCCAGCGCCACCTCGGGGGTGCGGATGGCTTCCAGGGCTTCCCGCAGGTAGCGGACGTTGAAAGCGATCACAATGGGTTCGCCTTCCACGGTTGCGGTCAGGGTGTTTTCGTTAGAGCCGGTCTCGTCGGAAGTCGCCGAAATGTGCACCTCACCGGGCACTTCGCCGCCGGGCGTGATTTTCAGCCTGGTGCTCTGGCTGCCCTCGCGGGCGAAAATTTCCGCCCGCTTGCAGGCTCTCACAAAAGCAGCAGTGGAAACCACCGTGCGGGTGCGATAGCCGGTGGGGATAATCTGCTCGTAGGGCGGATAAGTGCCTTCGATGAGTTGCGAGACGATTTCCACGTCATCCCCCACCCGGAACACGACCTGGCCGCGCCCCGGCGGGGCGACCATGACAATGACATCGTGGCCGTCGTGCACCGCGCGCCCCACCTCGCTGAGGGCGCGGGCGGGCACGATGAAACTGAACGGCTCCGCCGCGCCGTTTTCCACCGCCACCTTGCGCACCGAAAGGCGATAACCATCGGAGGCAGCCGCGGTGAGGGTATCGCCTTCCACGGCAAGCAGCACGCCGGTGAGCACCGGGCGGGCATCGTCCACCGAAGCGGCAAACACCACCTGCTGCACCATCTCGCGAAAATCGCCCACGGGCATCACCACACCCTGCGTGAGTTCAGGGGCAGGCAGCGGCGGGAATTCGTCGGCTTCGATGCAGCGGATATCGGTTTCGGAAACGCCGCCGTGCACGTGCAGGGTGCGGGCAGGCTCGTCATAGGTCAACCGCAGCGGGCCTTCGGGCAGCAACCCCACCAGATCTGCAAAGGTGCGGGCAGGCACGGTGGTTGCGCCCTCCTCTTCCACTTTGGCAGGCACCCAAGCGGTAATGGCCAGTTCCAGGTCGGTGGCAGAAAGACGCAGCCGGTCTTCGTCCGTGGCAACCAGCACGTTGTTCAGCACTGGCAACGTGGTGCGGCTGGAAATGGCACGCGCAACAGCCCGCAGCCCCTGGGCCAGATCTTCTCGCTTGACGGTGATTTTCATGACAAGTCCTCCGCAAGCCGGGGGTAATAGGGATGAGGAAATTTTCTAAAGTATACCATGAGGGGGGCACAAGAAGGGAGCGCTCGAAAGCCCGGGGGACAAGCAAATGTTGTAGAAGCGTAACCATTCAGCCTTGGGAAGATAGGCCGCGGATGACACGGGGGGCGCGGATGCACGCGGATTTCTGTAATGCTAAGGCGCAAAAAAAGCAAAGCACGCAAAGAAGAGATAATGCCGAGACATAGAGGAGCACAAAGAGCCACAAAGGAGGTTGCATTCGTTTGGTTTTCTACGAATTGACGATGTAACGCTTCACGAATTGCCCTGTTCCTGTGTTTTCTGTGGCGCTCCGGTGTCTTCTGTGGTTTTGTGGTTTTTCCTTGCCGGGGCTGAGCAGTTATGCAGAAGCGTTGTTTTGCCCTCACCCCATAACAGGGCAGCCATTGCTACACATTTTGCTTGCACCCGAAAGCCTATGCGGGGTGAAAGAGCACCCCGGCCTGGGCGGCCCTGGCTGCGGCCTGCGGCAGCGCCTTACAGGGAGACGCTTCACCGTCGATGGTGAGGGGAATGCAGCGCGGCGGGGGCGGGTTCCCCACCGCGAGGCTGAATGCTACAAACGCCCCTCAGCCTTCAAGGACACTACATGATCCACCGTCAGAAAAAAACTTGACACTGTCACCGAGAAGGGCTTTGTCTATTTATCAAGCCTTTCTGAAAAAGCCATGGGGTGGCATGCACCGACAGCCAGCCCGGCTTTGGAGAAAACCGGGCTGGCAATGAGTGACACATGACAGGAACCTACCCCAACGCCTGCAACTGCTTGCGCAGTTTTTCAGCCTGCGTTTGGGCAGCGGCGAGTTTGTCGCGTTCCTTTTGCACCACGGGCGGCGGAGCTTTTTCGGCGAAGGGGCTGGCGAGCAGTTTTTCCAAGCGGGCAATCTGCCCTTCCACTTCAGCGAGTTCCTTTTCCAGCCGAGCCCGCTCTTCCGCCGGGTCGATCAGGTCGGCCAGGGGCAGGAAAATTTCCACCGCCCCGGCCACTAACGCCACGCTGTTTTCGGGGCGCTCGGCGAGGTGTTCCACAATCGCGAGGTGGGCCGGGTCGAGCCGCGCCAGCGCCGCGAGGGGCGCAGCCAGGCCCCGCAGGGCAGCGGTCTGCGCTCCGGCAGCGATGGCCGCACCGATTTTCACCGCCGGCTTCACCCGCTTTTCGGCGCGCGTGTTGCGGATCGCGCGCACCACTTCCCGGAAGGCAGCAAACTGGGCCACCTTGTCGTCTTCCCAGCCCTCTTTCTCGCGGCTTTCCGGCCACGCCGCCACGATGAGGGCTTCCGGCCAGCCGCCTGCAGGGGTAAAGTGGGGGTTGTCTGCGCCAAAGCGC
>JALVOR010000156.1 GCA_027026295.1 Anaerolineales bacterium
GCGTTTCCATTCTTCCTTGAGTTGGAGTTGCTGGGGGCTGACGCCGGAATCCAGCAGCAGGAAATCGGACATCAGGCGGTTGAATTTGGCGGCTTCGTCGAGCATGGGAAAATGCCCCGAATTTTCAAAGACAATCTGGTGCATGTTGGCGGGGAAGCGTTCCATCGTGGTGAGTTGAGGCAGGCTGATCAGGGGGTCGTTGTTCCCGTGCACCAGAAGGGCGGGCACTTCGATCTTGAGCATCGATTCCAGCAGGTTCAGGTTTTCCAGGTCGTTCAGTGAGGCGATGATGGCTTGCTGGTCGGCTTTGGGGGCCTCCTTGCGGGCGGCTTCGGTGGAAACCGTCGCTGTGAGCAGCCACGAAGCCAGTTTTTCGGGCGTGTCGGTGCGCAAACGGGGGTGGATGTTGGCTGTTTCGCTGGGCATGCTGATCAGTGCCATGCGGTCCACGGCCAGCGGGTAGGTCAAACTGAAGAACATGCCCACCACCGCACCCAGGCCGTGGCCGATGATGGCGATTTTGCCGATGCCCATTTCGTTCAGGAAGGCCGCCAGCAGGCGTACCTGTGCGTCGATGTTGTAATGGTCGGGCGACTTGTCGCTGTCGCCGAAGCCCCACAAATCCACCGCGTAGGCGCGATATCGCTGCGAGGCGTTTTGCATGGCAGGAACCCAGTAACGCCATGAGCCCACCCACCCGTGCAAAAACAGCACAGGACGGCCTCGCCCCAGGACTTCGTAGTGGACAATTCGGTCTTGAATGATAATCGCGCTCATTGGCCTGCCTCACAGGCGGGAAAACGAACGAGGAAATATCAGGCTTTGCCGGTTTCCTGCAAAATTTGCTGCACGCGAGAGGTCAACTGGTCGGGTGAAAAGGGTTTGAGGATGTAAGCGATTGCGCCGGCGGCCAGCCCTTCCTGAACCTCGCTCTCTTGTCCCTTGGCAGAGAGGAAAACCACGGGGATGTCTTTGGTGGCATCGTCGGCCTTGAGTTGGCGGCACGCTTCATAGCCGGTCAGGCGGGGCATGCGCACATCCATCAGCACGATATCGGGCGATTCGCGGCGCACGGCTTCCACGGCTTCGGCGCCGTTTGTTGTGGGAATGACCTCATGCCCCGCAAATTGCAGGGTAAAGGTAATCAGGTCGCGGATATCGCGTTCGTCTTCTGCTATGACTATTTTCGCCATCTCTCATACCTCTCCGGGAGTTTTTTCGGTGGTTTCGGTGGAAATCGGCAGGGTGAAGGAGAAGGTGCTGCCTTCGCCCGGCACGCCGCTGCTTTCCAGCCAGATGCGGCCGCCGTGCATTTCGACCAGGGTTTGCACGATCGAAAGCCCCAGCCCCGTGCCTGCGGAAGCCATGACCATCGGGTTTTCGCCGCGATAGAATCGCTCGAAAACGCGGGGTTGTTCTTCAGGGGGAATACCGATGCCGGTGTCGGTGACATCGACCTGGACTTCGTTGCCTTCCACGTGGGCGTTTATGGTCACGCGCCCGCCATTGGGGGTGTAGCGGATGGCGTTTTCCACCAGGTTTTCGATGATCTGGCGCACGCGTTCCCGGTCACCATAGACTGGCGGCAGGTCTTCGGGAATGCGGGTTTCGAAGGTAAGGTCGCGGCCTTCCTGCCGGGCGGCGCGGATTCGCTCGGCGACGGTTTCCTGCAGCAAGGCGGCGGTGTCGAGGCTTTGGAGGGTGAGCGACACCCGCCCCGATTCGATGCGGGAAATGTCCAGCAGGTCGGCGACCAGAATGTTCAGGCGCTCGGTGTTGCTCTTGACGGTTTCCAGGAAGTGGCGCTGCTGGTCGGTCAGCGCGCCTGCCGCACCCATGAGCAGGATGTCCACGTAGCCTTTGATGGCGGTCATGGGGGTGCGCAGTTCGTGGGAAACCGTGGCGACGAATTCCGATTTCAGGCGGTCGACCTCGACCTGGTGGGTGATGTCGCGGAACACCGAGACCGTGCCGAGGAAGCCGCGGCGGAAGAACACCGGCGCGAGGTGGACGGAAATCACCCTGCCGTCTTCCAGTTCGAGTTGCTCCTGATAGGTGGTGCTCTGCCCTATCAGCGTGCCGGTATCTTGCGACCAGGCGTGGATGGTCTCCGTCCATTGCTGCCCGGCAGCGCCAAACAGGCCGATGAAGTGTTCCAGCGGCTTGCCGATGGCTTGTTCTGCCGAGAGGCGCAGCATTTGCTCGGCGGAGGGGTTGAAAAGGGTGATCACGCCCTTGTGGTCGGTAACCACCACGCCGTCGGCGATAGCCTCAAGGATGGAGCGGGCGCGGCTGGCTTCTACTTCTTGCTGGCGGAGCAGTTTGCCCAGGCGCTCGGCCTGTTCCCGAATGAGGCGGAACAGTTCGGCGTTGTTGATGGCGACGGCAACCTGCTTGGCAGTGGCGCTTGCCAGGTCCAGATGGTGTTCCAGGAAATGGTTGGGTTCGGGGTGGAAGAGCAGCAGCGCACCCAGCACGTCTTGCGCTACCATCAGGGGCACGCCAATTACGCTGCGGTGGGTGCTGGGGATGCCGTGGGGCAGTTCCTTCCAGCGCGAATCCTGCCGCACGTCGTGGACCAGCACGGGCTTGTTGTTGCGAATGACCCAGCCCGCGAGGGAATCGGTGGCGGAAATGTCGGTGGGGCGGCCACCGACAGGGGGTTGCTCGGTGTAGCCGCGCCCGGCGCGGAAGAACAAGGTCTTTTCGCCGGGGCGTGCCAGCAGAATGCTGCTCTGTTTGGCGGTGATGGCGTCGTTGAGCAGGTCGAGGGTGCGGTTGAGCACCTGGTCGAGGTCGAGGCTGGCAGAAAGTTCGCCGATGATGCGCAGCAGGGTTTGCGCCCGGTGGTGCTCGCGTTGCAGTTCGGCGGTGCGCTCGGCAACGCGGGCTTCCAGTTCTTCGGTGAAGCGGCGGGTGGTTTCGTAAAGGCGGGCGTTTTGCAGTGCCACTGCAGCCTGTTTGGCGATGGTTTGGGTCAGTTCGAGTTCTTCGCTGGTCAACTCGTGTTCGGCGGTTTCGTGAACGAAGAGCAGCCCGAAAAGCGTCTGCCCGGCCAGCATGGGCACGATGGTCACCCGCTGAGCGCCGCGGCTTTGCAGGAAATCGCTCAGTGGCTTCAGCAAGGGTTCTTCTTGATAACGCTCGCTGCGGAAGACGCCCAGGCTCTCGGCGAGGTGCTGGAAGATGGGGGCGTTGGGCAACGGCTGGGGCAGCGTGGCGTTGGGGTATGCCGGAAATTCAGCGACCAGGGCGGCATCTTGGGTGCTGGTTTCTTGTGGGGTTTCGTTGGCGCACATCACCAGCGATACCCGCAGCCCCAGGGCATCGTGAAGCCGTTCGGCGGTGTAGGTGGTGATGTATTGCGGGTCGAGCGAAGCCGAAAGTTCGGCGGTGACTTCGTAAACCAGCGCAAGGCGGCGGCTGCGGCGGTCGAGTTCTTCGGCGCGGCGCAGGCTTTCTTCGTAGAGATAGGCGTTGGCGAGGGCGGCAGCCGCCTGGCTGGCGAAGGTCTCTGCGGTTTCCACCCAATCGCGGCTGAAGAAGTAAGGCTCTGCCTTTTCCAGCGCGATCACGCCCAGAATGTCGTCTTTCAGGCGCAGGGGAATGCCTAACCAGGAGCGGTTGGGCATGGCTTCGGCGGGCGGGAAGCGGTCGTCGGCGCGAGTATCGGGCACGGCCAGGGCCTGCCGCGAGGCAATCATTTCTTCGAAGAGGCGGCTGTCTTCGATGGCCACGGTGACGCCAATCAGTTCGTCGGCGTTAGGGAAGCCGCGGGCGTCGCGTACCATCAGTTTGTTGCCCTGCCGCAGCCACAGGGTGCCGCCGTCGTAAGGGAGCACCTGGGCAAGTTGTTCCAGCAGCGACGCCTCGATTTCTTCCGAAGAAAGGCTGCGCTCTACCAGATCCACCGAAGCGGTTGCCAGGGCGTTCAGTTGGGCAGCGCGCTGTTCTGCCGTGCTCAGCAGGTGGGCGTTTTCCAGCGTGAGGGCAGTCTGTTGGGCTAACGAGAGTACCAGGCTCTGGTCTTCGTCGGCAAAGGCGGCGGTGGTGTTGAAGTTGTCCAGCACAATGACACCCAGGGGGCGGTCGCCGGCCCGAATCGGGACGATCAGTGAGGAAACCGGCATGCGGTCGGCGGTGGCCTGGCGGTAAGCCAGCAAGCCTTCGGTGCTCAGGGGGTAGGCGTCGGCGAAGTCGAGTTCGGCAATGCGGCGAGGTTTGCCTTCCAGCATCAACTGGGCTGGCAGGCTGTTTTCGGGTAGCACGATGTTCAGCAGTTTGTGCGGGTCGGCGTAGCCGCCTGCAGCGTGGGGGCGCAAGACCCGCAGCATCGGGTCCCACATGGCGACGAAACCAGCGTGTGCGTGCTGCAGTACGCCGAGGGTGCTTTCCATCAGCGTGTTGAGGATGTGCGCCGGGTCGAGCACGCCCAACTGGCGGCTGAAGGTAAGCAGCAAGTTGACCTCGCGCAGGCGCCGCGAAGTGCGGGAAAGCAGATCCAGGTTTTGCAGCACGATGCCCACTTGCCGCCCGAGCAGTTCGAAGATAATGGTGTCTTGGGCGGTAAAGGAAGGCATCGGGGCGCTGGAGGTCGCCAGCACGATGTTCTGGGTGCCGCCGTCCTCGATGCCGATGGGGAAGGCGATGAAACTCTGCGTGCTCAGCCGTTGCAGCAATGGCGATTGTGACCATTCTGCTTCGCGAGTGATGTCGGTAACCACGATGACCTGCTGATGCCGCAGGACCTCGCTCAGGGGGTTGCGCTGGCCAAGGAGCATGTCCAGTTTCAGCGTGGGGGGGATTTCGCCGAAAGCCTGCCACAGGCGCACGCCGCCTTCTTCTCCGCTGTTTTCGGGCGAGAAAGGTGTGGGTTCGGCAATGACGACGTAGTTGAAGCCCAGCCGCTCGATGAGTTGCTGCCCCAGCATGGTGAGCACGGCAGAGTGGCTGGGCTGCTTGTTGAGCAGGGCGGTGATTTCCAGCCCCACTTGCAGCCGCTCTGCCCGCTGGGAAAGGGCATAGTGGTCGAGGGATTGTTGCAGGTCTTTCTTCAGCCAGCGCGGCAGGTCTTTTTGCACCTGGCGGGCAACTTCTTCGGCTTCTTCCACCCGCTGTTGCAGCGTCTTTTGCTCTTCTTCCAGCCTGGTGGCAGCAATGTGTGCCTGCAGCATCCATCCGGCCTGGGAAGCCACCAGCCGCAGCGTTTCGAGCACGCTGGTATCGGGGCGGCGGGCGTCGCGAGGGGCGTTGAGATACAGCACGCCCACCGGCTCGCCGCGGGCGGCGCGGAGGGGCGCAATCACCAGGTCGTTGGGGCGCCAGGCTGTTTGGTCGGCCTGGGCGGGCAGGGG
>JALVOR010000157.1 GCA_027026295.1 Anaerolineales bacterium
GTATAGCGGGCGCCGGTTTCCTTGGCCTTTTCTTTGGCCAGGGCGGCGTTGTAAATCAGCGCCCGCGCGGCTTCGATGCGCATCTTCATATCCGCGATCTTGAACCCCGTGCCCTGGAACTCACCGATGGGGTGACCAAAGGCTTCCCGTTCCTGCACGTACTGGCGGGCGGCCTCGTAGGCCGCCTCGGCAATGCCCAAAGCCTGAGCCGCGATGCCGATGCGCCCTGCGTCGAGCACGGCCATGGCAATCTTGAAGCCCTGGCCTTCTTCGCCGATGCGATTTGCCACCGGCACCTTGAGGTTTTCAAAACCGATTTCGCTGGTGGCCGAGGCGCGGATGCCCAGTTTCGGCTCTTTGCGGCCACGCACCAACCCGGGGCTGTTACCATCCACAATGAAGGCCGTGATGCCTTTGTGTCCTTTCTCAGGATCAGTCATTGCGAAGACCACGAAATAATCAGCCACCGGGGCACTGGTAATCCAGTTCTTGCGGCCATTGAGGATGTAAAAGTCGCCTTCCCGCACCGCGCGGGTGCGCATGTTGGCTGCGTCCGAGCCGGAAGATGGCTCCGTTAACGCGTAAGCGCCGATGGCTTGCCCCGAGGCCACCGGCACCACGTATTTCTGCTTCTGCTCTTCTGTGCCGTAGTGCAAAATGCCATGACAAAAGAGGGAGTTGTTGACCGACATAATCGTGCCGTGAGCCGCATCGGCTTTGCTGATTTCGGCCTCTGCAAGGACATAAGCCAGGGTGTCCATACCCGCTCCGCCATATTCTTCCGGCACTTCGATGCCCATAAAGCCCATTTCGCCCATCTTGCGAATGGTTTCCAGCGGGAATTCGCCGCTTTCGTCGAATTCGCCTGCAATCGGAGTAATTTCCTGCTCGGCGAACTCCCGCGCGGCTTGCTGAATCATGCGGTGCTCATCGGTCAAAATATGTTCAAAAGCGAAACGACCCATCTTAACCTCCGCAGTCTGAATTTAAGGAATTGGAAGCGAGAACTCCGCTGCCATTATAGCATGGCAGCCTGAAAAACAAGTTTCGGTAACGCCTATCTCCAGCGGCGCAAACTGCCAAAAAGCACCAACAACATGATGACCGCTGCCACACCGTAAGCGGCAGCGCGCGTCAGGGTATCGGGGGAAAGCACAATGGGGTTAGGAGGAACAGGCGGAGGGGTCGGCCAGAGGGGCGTGGGCGTCAGCGTGGATGCAGGCATCAACGTGGGTTGCTGCACGCCGTTCACCTCAGGGGTCGCACCGCCGGGCGTGGGAGTTTCTACCGGGGTGTAGTTGCGCACCCGCACGGGCACGGTGGTTTCATAACGATGCCCAAGCCGATCTTCAACAGTCAATCGCAACACATAGTTGCCGTCGGTGATGAGGGTGGTGTCCCAGCGTCCCACCAACCCACCATGAGCGGGGATGCGCTTCTCTTCGATGAGAAACCATGTGTGCGTAGGGTCTTCGGCATAGCCAAAAAACAGGGCAGATTTCCGGAAACCCGCGACGTCGGTAAAGCCCAAAACCCGCACCTGCCCCTGCACTGCCTGGCCGGGCCGCGGCGTGGTAATCTTTACCCCCGAGGGCGTTGGTGTAGGGGTTAGCGCCAGTGCAACAGGGCGCGGCGCAAGCAGAAGCAGAAAGCCCAGCACGCCCAACAACAGCCCTGCCCGGCATTCGGCTTTGTGCGCCGCGACAACCAGCCTCGCCTTCCCGCTCATCCTTTTTATGGCTATACGAAAACCCTGCGCCACCCCACCGCCTCCACGTCGAAAAAGGGCGCGCCGTGTCTGGCGCGCCCTGGCGTGTTTTCTCAATCGGCAAGGTCGGAAATATCCTCTGCCTCGGCTGCGTCGCCGACGTAATCGGCCATCTTGGGCAAAACCACCACCGGCTTGATGGTGCGGGCTACAACCTCTTTCGTGCCTGCAAGGTTCAACTGGCGGAAAAGGCGGCGGAACTGGGCGTCCCAGTCCTGATAAACTGCTCCCTTGACTTCGTCGGAAAGCGCCCAGATCTGCTTCTTGAAGGGGCCCAGGGCGCGCTTGCGGGTCTTGTAGTAAAACTGTTCGTCGGTCATGTCGGGCTTGCGCTCGTTGCTGTGGTTTTCCCGCAAGTAAGCGTAAATTTCTTCCTTGAGGGCGGCGGGCATGTGGTTGTAAAGGATGTTCATGAAGTTGGTGGCAAGGTGAATTTCGCACGCCTCGGCTTCAGGAAACTTGCTGAAGGCGTCTTCCGGCAAGGTAGAAGCGCCGTGTTGCACTGCGCCCGCCATGCCGTAGGCTTCCCGCGCCACGCGGCTGAGATGCTTCAGGGTATCGAAATCCACCTTTACTTTGGCAATTGTGCCATCGGGCAGCACCACGCCGCCGTGAGAAGTGCCGGTCTGGATGCTGATTTTGCTCAAGCCGGCAGCGTCGGGAGCGATTTCCGCCAGGTGAGCATTGTAGCCATCCATGTATGCGCGCAGTTCTTCTTCGGTGGAGTTGTGGCCGCCCACTTCGCCGATTTCACCGCCCACGGAAACGGTCACGCCTTCGGGTTCAATGCCGCGGATGAACGCGGTCAGTTCAGCGGAAAGTTTGTAATTGAGTTCCTGCTGTTCGGGAATGGTCGCCCTGGAAAGGTCAACCAGGGTGGAAGTGTCGACATCGATATTGTAAAAACCGGCTTTCACGGCTTCCACACTGAGGTCACGGATAGCCTGCAACTCGGCTTCGGGGTTGGCGGCATAGCGCTTGGGGGAAACCTGGAAGTGGTCGCCCTGGATGAAGACGGGGCCGCGGAAGCCTTCCGCAATCGCGGCAGCCACAATCTGGGAAACATACTCTGCCGGGCGCTGGTCGGTATAGCCGATTTCCGAGCGGGCAATTTCAAAGATGAACGCGCCGCCATCAATCGCCATGATGTTCTTGAACACGGCCCGCGCCGCCAGGAAGGGCAGCACCCGCAGGTTCATGGCAGGCACAGTAAAGGTCGGAGCCACCTCGCCCCGACCCCGCACCATGTACAACTCATGGATAGATGCGTGCACAATACCCAAATCGAGGGCCGCGCCGTGCAGCAAAAACTGCGCCAGCCCCTTTTCAGGCTGCTCGCCAATGGCGGCGATTTCGGCAAGTTCGGCGATGTGCGCCTTGAGTTTGGCTTCGTCCAGCACATGCACAACGCCGTCGCGCACTTCGGCGGCATGGTCAATTTTTTCAAGCAACGCTTCCAACACTTTCATGGGAAAATGTCCTCCTCACATGGGATGCTTCAATTATAGCACGGGCAACAAAAAAGCCCCAAAACGGGGCTTGGGTGAGCCACCGACGGGATTTGAACCCGTGACCCTTCGCTTACGAGGCGAATGCTCTGCCAACTGAGCTACGGTGGCGTGCGAGGGCAATTATACCCGAAAAAGTCGTTTTCCCGCGAGGAAATGGGCAAAATTTTGCGCGGAGATTGTAAAATAGACTGAAGCGTTCGTATCTGTTCAGCCTTAGAGCCTATCCGAAAATTCTTTGCAGACGTGTCACTGCGAGGCGGGCTGAGCCATGACGAAGCCCGCCGAAGCAGTCTCCTGACCAATAAAAAGGGGGGATTGCTTCGCCCCGGAGCCTGCGCCGAGCGCAGCGAGGGGGGGGCTCGCAATGCCACCACCACGATATTTTTCGGATAGCGTCTTAGCAGAAGACACAGAAAAGGCACAGAAAACACTGAAGTGCGCCTGAACGAAGGCGTTTGTTGTGGAACGGGATGGCATTCTCCCCATTCGGCATCCCTGGCATCCTAAAATCCGCGCCCATCCGTGATTATCCGCGTTCATCCGCGGGCGATTTCCCCCAGGCCAAAAAGTTACAACCGTTCCACGAAAAGCGTTTGTGGTAAGATAACCTCCCCACCTCAAAACCAGCCGTGGAGGCCGGATTGCAAACCCTCGACAAGCAATGGTTTCGTTTAGTGGCAATTGCCGTACTCGGCGGGCTGTGGATATGGCTCACCCGCGCCCCAACCGATGTGCACGGCGGGCCACCGCCCGCACCGCGGCAGGGCTTTGCCGCCCCCGATTTCACGCTGCAAACCCTCGACGGGCGCACCGTTGCCCTGAACGCTCTGCGCGGCAAAGCCGTGGTGCTGAATTTCTGGGCAACATGGTGCGGCCCGTGCAAAGCCGAAATGCCTGCCCTGCAGAAAGTGTATCGAGAAACCCGCGGGCAAGGGGTGGAAGTGCTCGCCATCACCGTGGAAAACAACACCGCCAACATTCAGCGCTTCGTGAACGCCTACCAACTCACCTTCCCCATTGGGCTGGATGCGGGCGCAGAAGTCAGCCGCCGCTACCGGGTCGAAGGCACCCCCACCACTTTCTTCATCGATAAAGACGGCATCATCCAATCCGTGGTGGTCGGCGGCCCCATGAGCGAGGGGCTCATCCGCTCCAAAATCGAAAGCCTGCTTGCGGAGGCGCCCTGATGCTGCCTGCGATTCACCTCGGCCCCCTGATGCTGCAAATGCCCGGCCTGATGCTCCTGCTGGGGCTGTGGCTTGGGCTGGAAGCCGCCTCCCGTTTCGCACCCCGCGTGCACATTTCGGGGGAAACCCTCGCCAACGTGGTGCTCATCGGCCTGGGCGTGGGCGCAATCGCCGCCCGGCTGGGCTACGCCGCCCGCTTTCCCGATGTGTATCTCAGCGCCCCCCTCAGCCTGTTTTCCCTCAACCCGCAAACATTGGACTGGTCTATCGGCATCCTCGCCGGGCTGGCAGCGGCATGGCTTTACACCCAGCGCAAGCAAATGCCTCTGCGCGCCACCTTAGACGCGCTCAGCCCCGGCCTTGCGGTATTTGCCGTTTTCGCGGGGCTGGCGCACATCGCCAGCGGCGACGCCTACGGCCTGCCCACCAGCCTCCCGTGGGGCATCGAACTCTGGGGCGCAGCCCGCCACCCCACCCAGTTCTACGAAACCATTTTTGCGCTGGCAATCGCCGCCCGCATTGCCAGGGAAACCCGCCACGCCAACGGCGACGGCACGCTGTTTTTGCAAACCATCGGCCTGCTGGCTGCCGCCCGTCTGTTCGTGGAAGCCTTCCGCGGCGACAGCGCAGCCCTGGCAGACGGCATTCGGGCTGCCCAAATTGTCGCGCTGCTGGTCGTCCTCGCCGTGGTGTGGCTTTACCCCCAATGGCAGGAACGCACACCCCGCCGCCCCCACAAACGGTAACACGGCCCCCGACGTATCCTCAGCCCGCGTCAGGGGTTTTGATTAATCAGCACCATTCATCCCACAGCCCCCCAAGGAGCGAACAGATGAACGCGACCGCCGAAACCAAGTCATCTCCCAGCCTCTGGCAAGTGCTCAAACG
>JALVOR010000158.1 GCA_027026295.1 Anaerolineales bacterium
GCTGAAGGCCGAGGCTCAAAAAATTATACCCAGCGGTCCCGACGGGATTGGATTACGCAATGCGTAAAATCTCGCCGGCTCTCAACAAATTTGGGAATGGGTTGACGCCTGAGGTTTTCTCAGGCGCTTTGATTTTACACCAAGGGGAAATAAAAGTCAAATGAGACGGCGGGATGCAAGGCGCCTGAAATTAACTTTGCGTCTTTTACCTCACCTTGTGCTATACTACTCCCGGGTCACTCATTCAGCAGAAAAGGGGCGATAAGGCCTACAAAGACCGCACTTTCCACGAAGCGAGTGCGTGTATATTTTTGCTTGTGCCCTGTACAAGAACTGCAATGGCTCTGTGGTGAGGGAAAACGTGTCCAGTCTAAAGTTACAATCCGGCGATATTATTGAGGCCTCTTTTTGGCCTGAACCCCTAAAGATCGACAAAATAGGGCCGGTGAGCACGGGCTATGTGCGCATTGTCGGCGCTTTGTTGCATAGCCGCCAGCACGTAGATCAAATCTTGCCGCTGGATGCCTTGGATCGCTTGCATCGCCACAAAGTTACAGGGGTTTTTGATGCCCCACCGGCTGACGTCTTTCTGGCCTTGGAAGCCAAACGCTATCGTTATGCTTCGCTTTATGACCCGTTGTTGGCCATGAACATTTCCAAAGTAGACCCGCTCCCGCACCAAATAGAAGCGGTCTACGGTTACATTCTCCAACAGCCGCGTGTGCGGTTCTTGATAGCCGACGATCCCGGCGCAGGCAAGACCATCATGGCGGGGTTGGTCATCAAGGAGATGAAACTGCGTGGCTTGATCAAGCGCATTCTCATCGTGGCACCGGGGCACCTCAAAGACCAATGGCGGCGTGAGATGAAGGAACGCTTTGAGGAGCGTTTTGTGCTTGTTGACCGCCAAGCCATGCGTAGTCATTTCGGCGAAAACATTTGGGAAACCGAATATCAGATCATCACTTCTTTGGACTTTGCCCGGCAGGAAGACGTTATGCAAGCGTTGGCGGGCGTTTTCTGGGATTTGGTGATTGTTGATGAAGCCCATAAGATGGCGGCCTACCGCTATGGCAACAAGGTCAGCAAAACCAAACGTTATCGGTTGGGGGAATTGCTTTCCCATAACAGTGCTCACCTCCTTTTCCTGACGGCGACGCCCCATCGGGGAGACCCTGAAAACTTTCGCCTCTTTCTGGATTTGCTACAACCGGGAGCCTTCGCCACAACCGAAATGCTCAACGAATCCATTCGTCGCGGCGACAATCCCCTCTTCATTCGGCGGTTGAAAGAGGATCTGCGGGATTTTGAAGGCAAGCCACTCTTTTTACCTCGCTATGTCAAAACCCTTACCTTCAACTTGGGCAAAGAATCTCCTGCGGAAAAGGCTCTCTACAACGCGCTCTCGCGCTACGTCAACGAGCAATACAACAAAGCCCTCGCCAGCGGCGACAAGCGACGCAACGTGGCGTTCGCATTGGTCATTTTGCAACGTCGCTTGGCCTCCAGCACCTACGCGTTATACCGCTCGTTACAGCGCCGCAAAAAGCGCCTGGTGGAGATGCGCGAGCAAGCCGATGCCTTCAAGCGTGAGCGTCGCCCTGCCTCTCAAGGCTTCTTTTCTCTGGAGGAGGTGGAAGACCTCAGCGAAGAAGAACGGTGGGAGCAGGAAGCGCTTTGGGAAACCCTCAGTGTGGCCGAAAATCGCGCTGAACTGGAAGCCGAGATTCAGACTTTAGATAGCCTCCTTGCCCAAGCGAAAGATATCATTGAGCGCGGTGAAGAGGCAAAACTGCAGCATTTCAAGCAGGCTTTGGAAACAATGCAAGCGCGCGAACCCGGTGAAAAGGTGTTGATTTTCACCGAGTCTCGCGACACGCTGGATTATCTGGAGCGTCGCTTGCGTGAGTGGGGCTACTCAGTCTGCACCATCCACGGCGGCATGCCTTTGGAAGACCGCATTAATGCCGAAAGGGTGTTCAAGAACGAAGCCCAAATCATGGTTGCCACCGAGGCCGCCGGGGAAGGCATCAACCTGCAATTTTGCCACCTGATGATTAACTACGATATTCCTTGGAACCCCAACCGTTTGGAACAGCGGATGGGACGCATCCACCGCTACGGCCAAACGCAGGAGGTCACAATTTTCAATTTGGTGGCGGTTGACACCCGCGAAGGTCGCGTGCTCAACCGCTTGTTCGTCAAGTTGGACGAAATTCGCAATGCTTTGGGAAGCGACAAAGTCTTTGACGTGATTGACGAACTTTTCCCAGGGCGTAATTTGGCACAGTTGCTCACCGAAGCCGCCGCCAATGCCCGCACATTGGAGGACATCCTGCACGAAATTGAAATTCGCGTTGACGAAGATTACCTGCGCACCGTGCGGGCTAACCTTGGGGAAAGCCTTGCCACCCGCTACATTGACTACACCCGCATCCGCGAGATGAATGCTCGCGCTCGCGAACATCGTCTCATCCCAGAGTACACCCAGGCTTTCTTCCAAAAGGCTTGGGAACATCTGGATGGACGAATGCGGCCGCGCAGAGACGCCAGACGGAAAGGCTACTTCATTGTAGAGAAAGTGCCCTATCCTGTGCGGGCTATTGCCGAGCGAGATGAATTCAAGCGCCGCTTTGGCTACCTCCAGCGGCGATACCCTCTCATCACCTTTGATAAAGATTTGGCAATGCAGGAATCGCGCGCCGAATTTGTTTCCTTTGGGCACCCCCTCTTTGAAGCCGTCCTGCAGTGGGCAGAGCAGGCGTTGCTGAATGCTTTGCATCGTGGTGCAACTTTCCTTGACCTTGATGGCCTGCGCGATGGCGTCTTGCTCTTTTATGAGGGCGAAATTGTGGACGGATTGGGCGACATAGCGGGCAAGCGGCTCTTTGCCCTCTTCGTGCCGCGGGAAGGCGGCCCCATCCAGGCGGTTAATCCGGCCATGATATGGGATTTGGCGCCCGCCGATGCACCCGCCAAGAACGATTTTGATTTGGAAGGCCTCAAAAATCAGGGCATTGCCTGGCTCATCCCTCATTTGGAAACCTACCGGCAGGAATTGGCTGCCGAACGTCAACGCCAGGCCGAGATCAAGCGCCGCTACGGTGTGAAATCTTTGCGCTACCTTATTCTGGATTTGGACAACGACCTCATCAAATTGCAAGCCCGGGCGGATCAGGGGGAGGACGTGGCGTTGGTCATTCGCAACAAACGCCAGCAAAAAGAGGCCTACCTGCGAGCCTTGCAGGAATTGGAAGAAACGCTGGAACGCGAGAACCGCCTTTCTTTGAACACCCCGCGCTTTCTCTCGGCAGTGCGGGTGATTCCTAAAATGGTGCCCGAGGCCGTGGATGCCGCCATGCATTCCAACGCCGAAATTGAACGCGTGGGCATGGAAATGACCATGCGCTACGAACGTGAGCACGGTCGTCAGCCGGAAGACGTCGCCGCAGAAAACCTTGGCTACGACGTCCGCTCGGTGGAAACCCTGCCCGATGGCGCCACGCGTTACCGCTATATTGAAGTCAAAGCGCGGGCGGCTATAGGGCCGGTAGCGCTCACGAAAAACGAATGGTTCAAAGCCCAGCGCTTTGGCAAGGACTATTACCTGTATGTGGTGCTCAATGCGGCCACGGAGCCACGGCTCTACATCATTCAGAACCCAGCCAGCCGCTTGCAGCCGGAAGAGATGGTAGAGGTACGTTACAGAATCCCTCTGGAAGACATCCTCGAGGCGGGAGCGGCCCCGTAGGCGTTCCAATAGATGCCTTGACAGGGGTACAGTGGGGTGCATGCAAAATCTGTAGAAATGTCCGCCGGGTTGCGGAAACGCCCTCACCCCTCAAGCCGCCTGGCGGCGGCTTTCTCCCCTCTCCCACTGGGAGAGGGGAGAAACGGCGAGCGCAGCGAGCCAAAGTGGGGTGAGGGAGAAACAACGCTTTTACAACATTTGCCTGCGCCCGGTACAGTGAGCGTTATTTACATTTGGCTTGAAAAATGATAATATGGTGGGGCGCTATTCACGTTTCTGTAAATAAGACCTTCTATCTGGAGCGGCGCTGTGAACCCCAACGAATTTCGTGATTCGCCAGCGGGGCGGTTGGTCAAAGCCAAGGGAGGGTATTGGGCGTTTGTGCCGAACCCCTTGCCGCCCACCATAACCTGGTCGGGCGAACTGGTCTCGGTGCTCTCGGAGGCAGACCGAGCCATTGGTGAACTGGCCGGTCTGGGACGCTTGGTGCCCAATCCTCATCTGCTTATCCGCCCGTTCATCCGCCGAGAGGCGGTGTTTTCTTCCCGCATTGAAGGCACGCAGGCGTCCCTCTCCGATTTGTTCACCTACGAAGCAGTGCAGTTGCCCCTCTTTGACCTGCCCGACGACGTGCGAGAGGTGCACAACTATGTGCGGGCATTAGAGTATGGTTTAGCGCGGATGCAGGATTTCCCTCTAAGCCTGCGTCTGATTCGGGAAATCCATGCCGTGCTCATGGAGGGCGTCCGGGGCGAGACTCAGACGCCGGGTGAGTTCCGCCGCAGTCAAAATTGGATTGGAGCCCCAGGTGCCACCTTGTCCGAGGCCTCGTATGTCCCTCCGCCGGTGCCCGAGATGTGGGAGGCCCTGGATGCCTTTGAGAAGTTCCTTCACGCGCCCTCGCCGCTTCCGCCGCTCATCCGCATTGGGCTAATTCACTACCAATTTGAGGCCATTCACCCCTTTCTGGACGGCAACGGCCGGGTTGGGCGGTTGTTGATCACGCTGCTGCTTTGTGCCTGGGACTTGCTGCCCTCGCCGTTGTTGTACCTGAGCCCCTATTTCGAAACCCATCGGGCGCAGTACTATGCCCGCCTGCGGGCTGTGACCAGCCAGGGGGCATGGGGAGCATGGCTGCTGTTCTTCCTCAAGGGTGTAGCCGTGCAGGCTAAGGATGCCGTGATTCGCATCAAGAGATTGCAGGCCATCAGAGAGCGTTACCGCGCGTTGTTGCAGGGCACCCGCGCCTCGGCCCGCCTGCTGCAAGCTATTGATTTGCTCTTTGAGAAGCCTGTGCTGCAAACGCGCCAGGTGCAGACGGCCCTGAATTTGACCAATTTCGTCACCGCCCAGCGTTATCTGGATAAATTGCGCGAGGCGGGTATTGTGCGGGAGATCACTGGCAAATCCCGGAACCGTGTTTACAAGGCTGAGGAAATTTTGGCCGTGCTGGAACAACCAACTTTGGAAGAACCCTCTGAGCCACAGCAAGCATCGCAAGGAGAATCCACCCTATGACCCACGACCGCCGCTTCATTGAAGAAACCTTCCCTGTTAAGGAAGTCAGCAAGCACGCCTCCAAAGAAAAAAACATCCGCCACGGGCACATCAGCACGCTGCATATCTGGTGGGCGCGCCGCCCACTGGCCGCCAGCCGCGCCACGGCCTATGCCGCCCTGGTCCCGCCCCCCAAGGACACGCTGGACTGGCAAAAGCAGCGTGACTTCATCGCCGACCTGAGCAAGTGGGAAAACGCCCTCAGCACGCCCCATTTGGAACGCGCCCGCCGGGCCATCTACGAGGCCCATGCCGAGCGCCTGAGCGCCGAGTTGGGCAAGCCCGTGACCGTAGAAGACATTGAAGCCGGTCGCGTGCCGCCGCCCCGCGTGTTGGACCCCTTTGCCGGGGGCGGCTCTTACCCGCTGGAAGCCCTGCGCCTGGGCTGCGAGGCCTACGCCAACGATTACAACCCCGTGGCCGTGCTCATCCTCAAGGCCACGTTGGAATACCCCCAGAAGTACGGCCGACCCTTCGCGGGCATGCCCGCCGACCTGCTGGAGGATGACGAAGCCGCGCCTTCCGATGATGGCCCTCGGCAGATGGACTTGGGCTTGGAGGATGCGCCTGCCGCCGACGCCGTACCCAAGGATTTCAACCCCCTCCTGGCCGCGGTGAAGAAGTGGGGCCGCTGGGTGCTGGAGGAAGCCCGCAAGGAACTGGCTGCTTTCTACCGGTCACCCGACCCCGACGAGACCGTCGTCGGCTACATCTGGGCCCGCACCCTGCCCTGCCAGAACCCCTCCTGCGGCGCGGAGATCCCCCTCATGCGCCAGTTCTGGCTGGCGAAGAAGAAAGACCGCGAAATTGCCCTGCACCCCGTGGTGAGCGACGGCAAGGTGGATTTCGAAATCGTGGCCCGGGGCAAAAAGGTAGGGGCGCACGGCGGTGCGCCCGGTGCACCCTACGCCCCCTGGCCCGCGGGCTTCGACCCCAAACAGGGCACCGTGCGCCGCGCGGTGGTCACCTGCCCGGTGTGCGGCGCGGTGATGGACGCGGACACCACCCGCCGCCTGTTTCGCGAAGGCCACGCGGGGCAGCGGATGGTGGCCGTGGTCACAACCCGCAAGGGGCAGCGGGGCAAGCTCTACCGCCTGCCCACCCCGGAGGATTTGGACGCCTACGCCGCGGCCGAACGCGCTCTGGCCGAGAAACGCGAGCGCCTCGCCCCGGCGTGGGGCATGGAGCCAGTGCCAACGGAGCCAATTCCCCCAATTAGTGGGAAATTTAATACAACCTCATATGGAATGAATACTTGGGGTTCCCTATTCAACTCCCGCCAGCAACTGGCCCTGCTCACTTTTGCCGAGAAGGTGCGCCAGGCCCACGCCGCCATGGTCGCCCAGGGCTACCCGGGGGATTTCGCGCTGGCAGTGGCGACGTACTTGGGATTAATTCTTTCACGCACGGTTGACTTTGAAAGTGGCTTATGCCGCTGGCATCCTCAGTGGGAATTTATCCCTAACACATTTGCGCGCCAGGCCTTGCCTATGGCGTGGGATTTTGCCGAGTTAAACCTTTTCTCTCCTCTGCTCACCGGCACATGGGAGAGTATGCACCGCCAGATTATGCGAGCAATTCAGTCGGCGATTGTGTCATCAATACCGGGGAAAGTTTCCCACGCCTCGGCCACCCACCTGCCCTACCCCGACGACCACTTTGACGCGGTACTCACCGACCCGCCTTACTACTATTCGATGACTTACGCTGACCTTTCAGATTTCTTTTATGTGTGGTTAAAACGTAGCTTGGGGTATCTTCATCCCGATTTGTTTTCCACACCACTAACGCCCAAGTCCGACGAAATTATTGAAATGCACTTTTGGGACAAAGCATCGCCTAAAGATAAAATTTGGTTCGAGAATAAATTGAGAGAGGCTTTTAAAGAAGTCCAGCGTGTCCTCAAACAAGATGGTGTTGCCATTGTTGTATATGCTCATTCAACGACGGAAGGTTGGGAAGCGGTTATCAACGCCTTGTTAGCGAGCGGTTTGGTTGTTTCGGGTGCGTGGCCTGTTCACACCGAGATGAAATCACGAATGATTGCCCATGACTCGGCCGCCCTGGCTTCTTCCATTTACATTGTGGCCCGCAAAATGGCCCGGCAGGGCGTGGGCTTCTACCCCGAAGTGCGGGCCGAACTGCGCCGCACCATGGACGCCAAACTCCAGCGCCTGTGGGAAGAGGGCATCGGCGGCGCGGACTTCTTCATTGCGGCCATCGGCGCGGGCATCGAGGTCTTCGGTAAGTACGAAAAGGTCATGGATTACGAAGGCAACCTCATCCGTGCCGAACAACTGCTGGACGATGTGCGGAAACTGGCCACGGATTTCGCCGTGCGCCAGATTTTGCACAACGGCTTCGCCGGTGAGGTGAGCGACCGCACCCGCTTCTATGTGCTCTGGCGCTGGAACTATGGCGAAGCCCGGGTGCCCTTCGACGAGGCCCGCAAGTTGGCCCAGTCCTGCGGCCTGGACCTGACCGAGGAGTGGCGCCGCAAAGGGAGTTTCGTCAAGAAGGAAAAGGAATTCGTCCGGGTGCTGGGTCCCCACCAGCGGGCGGCGGACGACCTGGCCTCATCCGGCGAACTCATCGATGTGTTGCACCATGTGCTCCTGCTCTGGGAAAAGGGCCAACGCCCGGCCATGGTGCGCCGCCTGAGCGAGAGCGGCTACGGCACCTCGGAGGCCTTCTACCGCGTGGCCCAGGCGGTTTCCGAAAGTTTGCCCTTAGAGAGCAAAGAGAAGAAATTGCTGGACGGCCTGCTGACCGGCCGCGCCCGGCTGCAACAGGAAGTCAAGCAGAGCCGTTTGTTATGAGGAGCGGAAGGCGATGGATATCCGGAAGTTGATTACCCAGGGCGAAAGCCAAACCGTGGAATTCAAGAGCAGCCTGCAATGGGATGTCGAAGCAGGCCGGAAGAACAAAGACCTGCGTTTCGCGGTGCTCAAGACCATCGCCGCGTTCCTCAACACCGAGGGCGGCACCCTGCTCATCGGTGTTCAGGACGACGGCAGCGTCTTTGGGCTGGAAAAGGACCTGGAACTCCTGGGCGGCTCGCGGGATCGGTTCGAGCAGACCGTCGCCAACCTGATTCGGCGCTACCTGGGCGCTCAATTTGCCCCATTCATCACAACCCGCTTTGCGCGGGTGGAAGGCCACACCGTGTATGTGGTGCAGGTCCAGCCCGCACCCGAACCGGCGTATCTGCAAACGGACAAAGGTAGGGCGTTCTTCGTGCGCATGGGGACCACATCCCCACCCCTGGATGTGGCCGAAACCCACAAGTACATCCTCGCCCATTGGGGGCCTTCTGGCCGCGCTGCATCTGCTACACCTTCTTCCCCGGAGGCTGCTATGAGCCAACCATTCCACACCATCGCCGTCCCCCACGAGGATATCTGGCAAGGCCGTTTCACTTTGGAAACCTTCGCTGCTGACCTCTGGAAGGTGGCCCACAAGCAGGGGCCGGAAGCGTATTGGGATGCCGAATTGTTCTTCCGGCAGACTTATCCCACCCGCGGGCTGCAACACCTCTACGATGTGGTCGGTCAACGCCTGCGGGGCCGGGGCGGCGCGTCGGTCATCCAGTTGCAAACGCCCTTTGGCGGCGGCAAAACCCATGCCCTCATCGCCCTTTATCACAAGGCCCAGGAGTGGGGGGCTAACCCGGTGGTGGTTTCCGGCACCGCGTTGTCCGGTCGGGAAACGCTATGGGGCTTGATGGCCGAACAACTCACCGGCGCGCGGGCAGGGTTCGAAGAGCCCACCTCGCCGGGGCGGGCCAAACTGGAAGCCCTGCTCCGCGAGCACGAGCCTGTGCTGGTGCTCATGGACGAGGTGCTGGAATACATGACCAAGGCCGCGGGGGTAATGGTCGGTAAGACCACCCTGGCCGACCAGACCTTGGCCTTTTTGCAAGAACTCACCGAGGCCGCGGCCACGATGGCGCGCGTGGTTGTCGTGCTCACCCTGCCTTCCAGCCTGCTGGAGCATTACGGCGAGCAGGCCACCCACATGTTCGAGCAACTGAAGAAAATCAGCGGGCGGGTGGAAACCGTCTTCACCCCGGTGGACGATAGCGAAGTGGGCGCAATCATCCGCCAGCGCCTTTTTGCCTCGGTGAACGACGAGGCTGCGGCCCAGGTGGTCAACGCTTTTGTGGAGCAAGCCGAGCGGGAAGGGGTGCTGCCCCGCGGTGAAGAAAGTGTGGCCTACCGGGAGCGTTTCAAGCAAACCTATCCCTTCCTGCCCGAGGTGGTGGATGTGCTTTACCACCGCTGGGGCAGTTTCCCCACCTTCCAGCGCACGCGCGGCACCCTGCGGTTGCTGGCCCTGGTGGTCGGGGCGCTGCTGGATTCCAGCCGGCCATACATCTCCCTGGCCGATTTCGACCTGACCTCCCAAGAAATTCGCCGGGAACTGCTGAAGCATATCGAAAGCGCCTATGACAGTGTGCTGGCCGCGGACATCACTGGCGACACCGCCGGTGCCCGACGGGTCAACCGGGAAATCGGCCGGGCCTACCGCGGCCTGCGCTTGGGCGAGCGGGTGGCGACCACGATTTTCATGTATTCCCACGTCGGCGGCAAAGGCGAGGCCGGGGCCACCTTGGCTGAAATCAAACGCCAGAACCTGATGAGCGGCGTGCCAGCCAGCATCATCGCCGAGGTGCTGCAAAAACTGAGCAACCGTCTGCTGTTCTACCTGCACGAGCACAACGGGCGCTACTATTTCACCACCACGGCCAACCTGAACCGCGCCCTCACCATCCGCATGGAAAATGTGACCGCGGAGGAACTGCAGGCCGCGGAATACGACCTCCTGCGCAAGGTGGCGGGGGACCAGCGCATGGCGACTTACATCTGGCCGACGGACACCGCCGACATCCCGGACAACGAAGCGCCCAAGTTGGTCATTTTGCCCACCGAGGCCCCCGAACGCATGATGGCCTTTCGCGACCAAAAGGGCCAGACGCCCCGGGTGAACCGCAACACCCTGTTCTTCCTGACGCCTTTGCGCGCGGCGCGGGCCAACTTCGACAACCTGCTGCGCCGCCATCTGGCCTATCAGGAACTGCTGGAGCAGGAAACCCTCTCACTGACCGCCGAGCAGCGCAAGCGCCTGGAGCGGGATGCCAAGCGCACAGGGCAGGATTTGCACGAGCAAATCCTCAACCTCTACCGCCTGCTCTACCTGCCCGCCCGTGAGGGTTGGGATACCCTGGATCTGGGCACGCCCACCTTTGGCAGCGGCCAGAAGTTGAACGAGCGGGTCTATGAAACCCTCCACCTCGAGAAGCGGCTGCTGGAAAAACTGGCCCCGCTGGTAATCAAGGAGCGGTTTCTGGCCGACCGTCCCTTTGTCGAGACGGTGCAACTGGCCCAGAGCGGCCCCCGCACGCCGGGGGAGATTCTGGCCGTCGGACGCCAGGCATGGGAACAGGCCATCGCGGAAGGTGTGCGGCAAGGGCTCTTTGGCCTGGGCGTGCTGGACGACGAGGGACGCCCGCGCTGCCTCTACTTCAAGCAGACGCCTACGGTGAGCCTGGAAGGGCGCGAGGTCATCCTCCGCGCGGACTTGTGCCAGCAGGAAGCCGCGGAGCCCTCGGCGCTTCCTGGGGGCGACGCCGCGCCTTCCCGGAGCATTAGGCAACCCGCGGGCAATTACCAGACCACGACCTTGCCCGGCTGGGGCGAGGGGGGCACGGCTACAGAAACCACTGTGCAAGGCCCCACACGCCAGCAACTCACCCTGCGGTTCGCCCTGCCCTTTGGTCAGGCTTCCAGCCTGCTGGGGTTGTTCAATCTGCTTCAGCACCGGTTCAAGACAATAGAGATTACCATCCAACTGCGCGACGGCGAAATCAGCGAGGCGGACATCGAAAGCAAAATCCGCGAAACTTTTCGTCAGATTGGCACGGATGTGGATGTGGAATAAGCCACCTGAAATCTGATGCGCGAGCGCGACTTGGCGCCAAAATCAAGATCCTTGAAAGCACCACCCCTCCCGCCTGCACTCCACGGGAGGGGTGGTTGTCATTACTGTTGTGTGCTTCTGTGTTTCTTGGAGGGGGCATCACCGCTTTTGGGAAAAAGCGCCTGCACAAGTTCTTGCCTTTCTTTGTTCTCAGCCAGAAAGCAACGACCGTGATATCAGGTTGTCAGGCCTGAAACTATCGGGCTCGTGTCCGCGCAGATTGACGACGTGCCTTTTTGTGAGTATAATAATCACTGTAAATAAAGAGATTTACAGGGATTATTACACACCAGCGTATGTACAACACACCTTCCTTCCATCGGGCGCTGCAAGCCTTCCAGGGAAACAACGGCTGGCTGCGCACAAGCCAGGCGCTTCGGCTGGGCATTTCCCCGCGCACCCTCTACATGCTTCACAGGCAAGGGCATATCGTGCGGGCGGCCCGGGGCCTCTACCATCTGGCCGACCAGCCTGTGCCTGCCCATCATGATCTGCTGGTTGTGGCTCAACGTGTCTCCAAAGGGGTGATTTGCCTGCTCTCTGCCCTGGCTTATTATGACCTGACCACCCAGGTGCCCCATCAAGTGTACGTCGCGCTTCCCAACCACGCGGAGAAGCCGCTGCTGGATTACCCACCACTGCGCATCTTTTGGCTTTCAGAGCGCCCCTACCGTGCGGGTATTCAGGAGCACCGTATTGGCGGCATTCGGGTGCGCATGTATAGCCCCGAGAAGAGCATTGCCGATGCCTTCAAGTTCCGCAACAAAATCGGGCTGGATGTTGCTCTGGAAGCCCTCAAGCGTTATCTGCAACAAGGCAATGTTCATCTGGAAACGCTGCGAGCCATGGCCCGCGTCAACCGTGTTGAGCGCATCATGCAGCCTTATCTGGAGGCGCTCCTTTCCATGTCGTTACCGGCAAATGATACCGGATAGCCAATGAAACCAGAAGCCCCTCGCCCAAAACAAACCACCCCTCCCACCTGCATTCCACGCACGGGAGGGGTGGTTGTCATTACCCTGTGTTTCAGAACCTCATGTCTCAGCCGAATCTGCCATCACGAACGGATTTTCAAGGCGAAACCCGCCGTCGTCCAGGGCGTGTAAGCCTGGGATGGTGTGGAAAAGGAGGAGATATTCCGGCTTGGGATAGACTTCCACAATGCGCTTCTCGGGGATGTTCACCACCACTTTTTGGAAAAGCATCTGCACCAGTTCCCGTCGTTCTTCGGCTTCGGCCACCTGCCATGCCTCGGCAATGTTCAGCAACTGCACAGCCGACGCCTCCACTTCCGAAGGCTGCATCCGCTCAAGCACGTTGAGGCGCGTCTGGATTTTCTCCACCTCCCGCCAGAATGCGGCTTCTTCGCCGTCGTACAGGTCATTGGCATAGAGTTTACGCAGCCGCTTGAGCCGGCCCTTCAGCTTGACGCTTTCTTTCCGCGGGTCGGGCTGCTGTTCCTTTTCTTCGTCCAGCATGGCTTCCACCATGGCTTCCCATCCTGTTGGCAGGTGCAGGTGCTGAATCAGGAAGCCCACTTGGGCCTCCATATCGTCGGCGCGCACGCTTCTGCGCTTGTTGGGGCAACTTGCGCCGCGGTCTCGGGCGGTATCGCGGTAGTAGCGGATACCGTGGGTGGCACTCTGCGCCCTGAGGGGCAAGCCGCAGTGGGCACAAACCAGCAGGCCGCCGTTGAGCAGGTAGGTGCGCCGGGTGTGCTGGTGATTCTTGACCCGTGCCCGGCGCAGGGCGCGGGCCTGCTGGCAGCGTTCAAAGAGTTCTTGCGAAATCAGGGGCTCGTGTCTTCCTATAACGCCGATTTCCTGCTCGCCGTTTTCCAGTTTGCGGGCGTAGGCGCCCCGATACCTGACCATGCCGTAGTAGAAGGGGTTGGTGAGCATGGTGCGGACGCCGTCTTTGGTAAAAGGCCGCCCGCGCAAGGTGCGCATGCCCTGCTCGTTCAACCAGTCGGCAATCTGCTGGTCATAATACAGCCCGCTGGCACAGCGCTCGAAGGCTTCCCGAACGTAAGGCGCGGTTTTCTCGTCGGGAACGGCCTGCTTTTTGCCATTCACCTCGACGCTGCGATAACCCACCGGCGCCCAGCCATTGTGCAGGCCCTGCATGGCACGTTCGTACTTGCCCTTGTGGGTTTCGGCGCTGAGGTTGTCGGAATAGAACTCGCCCAGCGACGCGAGCAGGCTGAACAGCAATTTGCCCTCCGCCTTCTCAAGGTCAAAATCCTGCTCCACGGCTTTGAGCACTACCTTGGACTGCTGCAGCAGGTGGATGATTTCCAAAGCCCATTCCAGCCGGCGCGCCAGGCGGTCGATTTTGTGGACATAGAGTATGTCAAAGCGCCCCTGCTGGGCATCCCGCAACATTTCGGTGATGCCGGGGCGGTGCTTGTGGCGGTAGGCGGAAATCGCTTCATCGGCGTAGAATTTGACAATGGTCACACCATCCCGGCGGGCGCGTTCCAGGATCTGGCGCCTCTGAGCTTCCAGGCTGAAAGAGTCGCTTTGCATCTCGGAAGAGTAGCGGATGTAACCGACGCCGATTTTGGGAGCCTTTGTTTTGTCCATGGCCTTGTTTTCTTTGAAGGGTTTACCAGGGGAACCAGGAGCGCGGCTTCGAGATTGTAGCAGCCCGCGAGCATTTTGGGTGCAAAGTCGAGACTTCAGGGGGCGCGTGTCTCCAAAGAGGGTTTGTCCGACACGGGCGACGCATTTTGCCCGTGGGAGGTTTCGCCGCCCTGCAACGCCTGGGGCTGCCGCTGGAGCAAACGCTGCTTGCGGGTCATCCGGGCCAGCCAGCGGAAGAGCAACTGCATGGCGTGCGGGTCTGCTGTGGGGCGTGAAGTCAAAGTGGGGGTTGTCGGTTTCATGGGTTCCTCCAGGGCGCATGTGGGATTGACTGTCCCGCAGTATACGGATTTTCCGCCCCCGTGCGTGGTAACTTTGTGGTAATTTTGTGGTAACCTGATGATCCGGCGAAACACGCCAATTTTTGCTCTGGAAAGCGCCTGGAGGCCGCGAAATGACGGACGCGGAGCAGTATCCCCTGTTTGGTCAAACGCTGGTCGCACTGATTACCGCCAAAACCGGAAAGCGGGGACTCGTGATTGGTGATTCGTTACCTGGTTTGGCGTTGGTATGGCCGAGGTGGGCGGTGTAGAAACAAAAAAAACTGCCATGCGCTGCTTCGAGGTTGTGGACAAATATGCAATGCGATTGCATATTTGTCCACGGTATGCTATCATGGGTGTACCCCCATGACCGTTTGAGGAGGCTCTGATGATTCCCCGCACGCTGACCGCCAAACTCCTGGCCCTGGCCGGGCAGTATCCCGTGGTGATGCTGACCGGCCCCCGCCAGTCAGGCAAGACCACGTTGGTGCGGGCGGCCTTCCCGCACTGGCCGTATGTTTCCCTGGAAGAGCCGGATATCCGCCAGTTCGCCCGCGACGACCCGCGCGGTTTCCTAGATAATTACCCCGACGGTGTCATTCTGGACGAGGTGCAACGCGTGCCGGCGTTGTTTTCCTACATTCAGGCCATCGTGGACCGCCAACGGGAAGCCCGCTTCATCCTGACGGGCTCCGCCAATTTCCTGCTGATGGAGCGGGTTACTCAAAGCCTGGCCGGGCGGACGGCAGTGCTCCACCTGCTGCCCTTTTCCCTGTCCGAACTGGCGCAGGGCGGTTTCACCTTCGACCGTTATGAAACGCTTCTTTTCCAGGGCCAGTACCCCCGCCTTTACGACCGGGGGCTTTCGCCTGCCGATTTCTACCCTTCTTACCTCCAGACCTATATTGAGCGCGACGTACGCCTGCTGAAGAACATCGGCGATCTGGACGCCTTTATCCGGTTCGTGCAGTTGTGCGCCGGTCGGATTGGGCAATTGCTCAACTACACCAGTTTGGCGAACGACGCCGGCATTAGCCCCAATACAGCCCGCGCCTGGCTTTCCATTCTGGAAGCCTCGTACATCGTCTATCGTCTGCGCCCCTGGCATCGCAACTTCAACAAACGGCTCATCAAAGCGCCGAAACTGTATTTTTACGATACCGGCCTGGCCTGCTCG
>JALVOR010000159.1 GCA_027026295.1 Anaerolineales bacterium
GTGGTATTGAGGGCAAATATTGTCAAGAGGAAAGCAGCGCCGGCGGCGGTCAGCGGGCGGCGAATGCGCCATAGGGCGCGCAGGCGGCGGCCATAGGCGCGGAAGCCTTCCTTGCGGATGGGGTGTTCCAGCCAGCGGTAACTGGCTTCGGCAACCAAAAAGGTAAGGGCAAACTGCACCGCCACGGCCACCGCGGGGGAAACCTGCCAGTCTTCCCCCGGGCGCAGCATGGCGAAAATTGGCCAGTGCCAGATGTAGATGCCATAACTGCGGAGGCCAACCCAGCGCAGCATGGGTGTGCCCAACCAGCGCCCCAAGACGGTATCGGGGTGAGTGACGTTCAGCAACAGGGCGAGGGTAGCGGCGTCGGTGAGCAGGAAGCCGCCGTGGAACAGGAAAGGGGTGTAGTCGTTGACCCGGGCGAAGATGACCAGCAGCCCCGCCAGCCCCACCCAGCCGAGGATTTCCACCGGCAGACGGGTGCGGGCGCGCAGGGCGGTGTTTTCCCGCAGGCGGTGGGGACGCCATAATGCTGCCAGCGCCGCGCCGAAGAGGATGGCGGCGGCGCGGGTGTCGGTGCCGTAATAGGGGCGCGAAGGGTCGCTGAAAGGGGTGTAGAGGTGGGCGCGCCAGGCCGTCGAGGCAGCCGCCAGCAGCAGCACGATGGCGGTGAAGCGGCGCAGGGTGCGGTGGGGGCGGGAAGGTTTCCCGCTGAGCGCCATCAGCGCGGCAAAGGTGAGGGGCCAGCCGAGGTAGAATTGTTCTTCCACGGCCAGAGACCACAGGTGGCGCAGCAGCGGCGGGCGGCCAAACTGCTCGAAATAGGAAATTTTGCGGAAGATGTAAACCCAGTTGGTGCTGTAGGTGAGTGCAGCGAGGACGTCTTCCCGCAGGCGGAAGAGGGCGTCGGGAGCGGCGTAGCGGGCAATGGCGGGCACCACGAGCAGCAGCAGCCACAGCGCGGGCAGCAGGCGGCGGGCGCGGCGCAGCCAGAAGTTCGCATAGTCTAAACGCCCGTCGTCCAGCCAGTCCAGCACCAGCAGCGAGGTGATGAGGTAGCCGGAGAGCACGAAAAAGACTTCCACGCCGAGGAAACCGCCGTCGCTCAGCGGCAGGTTGGCATGGTAGAACATCACGGCCAGCACGGCGATGCCGCGCAAGCCGTCCAGGCCGGGCATGTAGGGCGGGCGGATGTGCTTGGCGGGGGATTTCATGGGGGTAAGTATATCGCAAAGTGGGGTAGGCGAGGGCGCGAAAAAGGCTGTAACGGAGTGTTACAGCCCACATTCCGCGCCTTGTTGAGCGGTCAAAAGCAGATTGGAGTTGTATTCCCCGGCTCGCCATCTGCCTCTGCCACCTCGCGCGCGTGCGCCATCTGCCCATAGTCGGCCTGTTTCCACTTGGCGATGTCCACCGGCTGCAGGTGGGCATCGCCGTCATCGGGCCTCGGCGGCCCCGGTTGCGGCGTGCGGCCTGAGGCGGCGTCCAGGGGCGCTTCGCCGTCAAGGGGATGGCACGTGGCTTCCAGATGCATCTACCCCTGCCCTATCCTCGGAAATAGGGCGTATTTTCATTTCAATGGCGATTCCTGACCTGGTAATTGGAAGTGCACCCTTCGCCCGCCTGTACGGCAGGTGGTCATATCGGCGTTGCACCACAAATA
>JALVOR010000160.1 GCA_027026295.1 Anaerolineales bacterium
CAGCCAGCCGCGGCGTGCTGGCTACCGACGGGCATTTGCACGCCGCAGCGCTCACTGCTCTGCGCGCCGCGAGGGTATGACAGAGAGCACAGATGAAAACAACAGACCAAAGCACGACTTCAGGCCGCGCCTTGTTTCTTGCCTCCTCCCTGAAAAACGCCCGCTGGGCGCTGCTGGCTTTCGTGTTCAGCGTGGTGGCTGTGGCGGGGTCGCTGTGGGTTTCCGAACATATTTACGAGCGCATGCCCCACCTGGAAGACGAAATCGCCTACTGGTGGCAGGGCAAGGTTGCCGCCCGCGGCGAAGTAACCATTCCTTCGCCGCCTGAGGCGAAAAGTTTTCTCATTCCCTTTGTCATTGACCACAACGGGCGGCGTTTCGGCAAATATCCTTTGGGGTGGCCGGTGGTGTTGGGGCTTGCCATGCGCCTGGGCTGCCCGGCGTGCGCCAACGCCCTGTTAGCGGGGCTGGCGGTGTGGCTGATTTTTCGGCTGGGTGCAGTGTTGTGGAACGAAGAAGTGGGCGTGCTTGCGGCGGGGCTGACCGTGACTTCGCCTTTCTTCTGGCTGAACAGCGGTTCGCTGCTTTCGCACCCCCTGGGGTTGGCATTGAGCGCCGCTTTCGCTCTGCTGTGGGTGCGCTGGGCTGTGCGGGAAGGCGGTTTCCCGTGGTGGCTGCCGTGGCTGAACGGCGCGGCGTTGGGGGCATTGGTGCTTTCCCGCCCGTGGACGGCGGTGGGCGTGGCTCTGCCCTTTGCGCTGCACGGCCTGTGGCTGCTATGGCGGGGCACGCGCGAGCAACGCAAAGCCGCCCTCATCGTCGCCGCGGTCACGGCAGGGCTGGCGCTGTGGCATTTCGTCTGGCAGCGGGCAGTGACCGGCAGCCCGTGGGTCAATCCTTACACCCTGTGGTGGCCTTACGACAAAATCGGCTTTGGCCCCGGGCATGGTGTGCGCGGCCACACTTTCCATTTGGCCTGGACTAATTTCCGTTTCAGCATGAGACTGGGTACTTACGACCTGCTCGGCTGGGGCAAATTTTCATGGCTGTTCGTGCCTTTTGGGTTGTGGGCAACGCGGAAGCAGGCCAAAACCTGGCCGGTGCTGGCCGTGTTCCCGGCGCTGATTGCGGTTTATTGGGCTTATTGGGTCGGTGCGTGGCTGTTTGGGCCGCGGTATTATTACGAGGGATTTTATAGCCTTACTTTGGCGAGTGCGGTGGGCATATTGTGGCTTGCCGGGCGGTTTCCTGCCCCCGCCAAAGCGCAAAGCCGCTTTCTGCTGGGACGGCAGGTAGTGGTGGCGGGGCTGGTGGCCTTCCTGGTGCTGCTCAACCTGCACTGGTATTTGCCCCTGCGGCTGAATGCGATGAAAGGGCTGTATGGCATCAGCCGGGCGGCGTTGGCGCCTTTCCAGACCGAGGAAGCCCAGGCGCTCACCCCCGCGCTGGTGGTGGTGAAAACCAAACACTGGATGTCCTATGGTGCGCTGCTGACTTTGGAAGACCCCTGGTTGACCACGCCTTTCATCCTTGCATGGCATCGTGGCGTCAGCGCCCGCGTTTTGCAGGAAGCCTTCCCCGAGCGGAAACTGATATTTTATGACCCCGCCAAACCATATCGGTTTTCTGTGGTTGCTTCGCCCCCATGAGCGTATCC
>JALVOR010000161.1 GCA_027026295.1 Anaerolineales bacterium
AAGGTTCACCGCTCGAATTGGTGACATTCCTCATATGGCCCTGTAACGCCTTTCTCAACACGGCAGGCTTCCCGGCTGCCCAACGCGCTAAAAATCACTTAAATCCCTTATAATGAAATATCGCTCCTGCTTCGCCGCGATCTCTATTCCCTTTCCATTCCAATCCAACACCCCCAAGGAGAGCACGTTATGCTTCCCAAACGTTTCTGGATCGCGCTACTGGTTCTGGCAGCAACAAGTCTGGCGTGCGGCTCCAGTTTTGGCAACCTGCCCACTGAGGTACAACCCACCGCCATCCCAACCCTGCCGCCGCCGACGGCAATTCCCACGTTGCCGTCGCCTACCGCAGCGCCAACACAGCCGCCAACCCAGGCGCCTTCCCAACGACCCGTCGCCACCTCACAAGCGCCGCCGCCCATCCAGTTGGGCGACACGCTCTACACCCATCCACAAGGGCTGTTCGAGTTCCACTTCCCCAAAGGCTGGGAACTAAACAATGAAGGCGACGCCTTTGTCGTCTTCGCCCCCAAAGACCCCGACGCAGTTTCATTGCTCATCGTCAGTGCAGTCAACACCGGCCTGCCGCTGGATGCACAGGGGTTCCGCAACCTGGTAGAAGCCTACGAACAGGCGCACTCAACCGAAAAACTACTGAACAAGGACATTAAAGCGCAAATTGCTACTGTTTCCAAAATCACCACATGTGGTGATACCCAATGCTACACCGAATCACGATACTACCAGGACGATACAGCCATCATTATTTTGGATGTTTCTGTGCCTGCGAACCGCAAACCAATGGCAAAACAGATCTTCGACGCCCTCACCGATGACCTGACCTACGACAGCAAAGCCATCGCCGACCAACCCATTTACAACGACGTCTGGACCTTCAAGTCACCGGGCGATTTCTTTACAATGGACCTGCCGTTAGCATGGAATTACACTTCCAGCGACACCGATACCACCTACCTCGACCGCGTCGATTCTCCCGATGGCAACGCCTTCATCGAAAGCCTGATTTACGACGATGGCACGCAATACTCCAAAACCGACGCCGGGAAAATCACGCTGGGACTGTTGAGGAACGCCTACGCTTCTGACCTGCGGGTTACCGACGACAAGGTGCAGCGCGACGGCAGCGAGCGCCTGATATGGCATTCTGCCAGCCAGAAAGTTACCGGCGTCACCTTCTTCGAAACACGCGGCACGTCCTTACTCTTCCTCACAATGGTTGCCACCGACGACACTTTCGACCTCTACAACCACATGTTCAACAGGCTGCTTTCCACTTACGTCACTCCCTAAAACCACCACACACGGCCTTTGGGGAGGGCAACATCCCTCCCCAAAGATTGCCTTTCGGTTGGCCGGCGGTTACACGCCACCGTTTCCCCACAAAGCCCCCATGACATCTCCCAAACTTTCCCGCCCGCTCCCCGAAGAAACCGACGCTTACCTGCTGGCACTGCGCTGGGGGATGATTGTCGCCACCGCCATTATGTACTGGCTGGTGCGCGTGCCTGCAAAGCCTCTCGTCGCTCACCCCCTCTTGCTCGACCCGCGAATGGTTTTCGCTTTCCTGCTGGCTTACAACGTCCCGCTTTCCTTTTATAGCCTTCGCGAGCGCCCCATCGCCACAGGCAAGCCATGGCTGCCCCTCCTGAGCGACACCGCGATCGCGCTGGCGCTGGTCAGCGAAACCGGCGGGCATCTGAGCGCCTTTTTCCTCGTTTACCTGATCGCCCTCATCGAAGCCGCACTGGCGTTCCGCTGGCAAACCGCCCTGGTGCTCATCGTGCTGCTGGACGCGCTGCAACTGCTCGTTTGCTCACTGACCGGGGCCGACGTCAATGCGATCATCGTCGTCAACCGCTTTGTTGCTTTTCTCGTCTTTGGCATTTCTGCCGTTCTCTTCGGCGAAGGCATCCGCCGCGAAGAAGCCGAGCGCCAGGAAGCCGCTGCCGCGGCAGCCCGTGAACACACCCTCAACGAAATTTTCTTCAGGCTCGGCGAGAGCGGCATGAACCCGCAGAAAGTGCTCCGCGTGCTGCTGGATAGCGCCCAACAACTGCTCAACGCCGCCAGCGCGCTGATTGCGCTGTACGAGGAAGACGGCTCCCTCAAAGTTGCGGCTGCCACTTCGGCGCATTACGAAATCGGCGAAAACCTCGGCACACTGCCCTGGTCACCCCGTGGCGAACCGCTGCTGGTCACCCGCCGCAACGACACAGCATGGCCTGCCTTCGTCAGGCAAGACGACATCCGCCAATTGCTCGCCGTACCGCTGCATTCCGCCACTCAGCAGCCGCTGGGCTGGCTCATCGTTGAAATGAGGCGCACCACTTCCCTCACCACCACCGACCGCAACCTGCTCAAAACATTGGGGCTGGAAGCCGGGCTGGCGCTTCACAACGCCCAACTTTACACCCGCGAGCAGGCGCACGTGCAGCAACTGGAACGCTTCAGCGAAATGCGGGCAAACTTTTTCTCGGCGTTGGGGCACGAACTCAAAACCCCCCTTACCGTGCTGAAAACCCTGAGCCCTTCTCTAAGCCGGCTTCCCGACCTGCCGCCGGAAACCCGCGCCGAAATCACCGAAAGCATTCAAATCAACCTCGAGCGGCTGGATTTGCTCATCAACGAACTCTTCGAAAGCCTGCGGCTGGAAGCCAACATGGTCACCCTGCACACCGTACCGCTGGACGTTGCCGCCCGCGTGCACCGTAACCTTGCCGCCCTGCTGCCCGTGCTGGAGCAAAAATCCTTGCGCACCGAAACCGACTTGCCGCCCGATCTGCCGCCTGCCCAGGCCGACCCGCGCCGCTTCGACCAGATTTTGGGCAACCTGCTCCACAACGCCATCAAATTCTCCCCCGAAGGCGGCGTTATCCGGGTCAGCGCCCGAGCCGAAGACAACGCCATCCGGCTATGCGTAGACGACAACGGCCCCGGCATCCCCTTTGAGGAACGAGAACACATTTTCAACAAATTTGCCATCGTTGCCCAACGCAAAGCAACAGCAGGAGTGGGGTTAGGGCTGTTCATTAGCCGCGAACTGGTGCTGCTACACGGCGGCACCATCTGGGCAGAAGATTCCCTCCTCGGCGGCAGCCGATTTTGCTTCACACTACCCCTTGCCGCTGATTCCTACACAGAGACGAAGGAATGACCTCCCCACCACGCCCGCTTCCCCTCGGAGAAACCCATGGAAAAAGCCGCCAAGCGCATCTTAGTCATCGACGACGAACCGGAAATCGGGCGCGCCGTGCGCCTGACCATCACCTTGCAGGAACCCAATTGGGAGGTCGTGGAAGCCCACTCTGGCCGCGCCGGCCTCGCCCGTCTCGACAAAGAAGACTTCGACCTGGTGCTGCTGGATTTAATGATGCCGGAGATGTCCGGCTACGATGTCTTGAAGCAAATCCGCATGTTCAGCGATGTGCCGGTCATCATCCTCACCGTGCGCGACGACGAGATTGACAAAGTCCACGGGCTGGAACTGGGCGCAGATGATTACATCGTCAAACCTTTTGGGCACCTGGAACTGATGGCGCGCATCCGCTCGCTTTTCCGCCGCATCGAAGGCACAACACAGACCTATGAGAAACCGTTCGTTGCCGGCGATCTGCACATTGACTACAACACCCGCACCGTCACCCTCAAAGGGGAATCCATCCCCCTTACCCGCACCGAATACCGTTTGCTGGAAATTTTAGCCCGCAACGCCGGCAAAATCGTGCCCAGCCGCACACTGATGGCAAAAATCTGGGGGCCTTTGGCCGAAGATAATCCCGACTACCTCAAAGTTTACATCCACCGCCTGCGGAACAAACTGGGCGATGACCCACGTGCGCCGATTTACCTGCACACCGAACGCGGCGTGGACTACTGGCTGACGCCCCCCGACAGCCCACGACAAACCAACGCCTGAACGCCTCTCAAACCCATTCCCGCGGTTAAAAGTTCCATCCCCACCCTGTGAAAGGGCGGGGATGGAAAGGCCACGGCTGGCACGGGAGGAAGGAGAAGATCTCAGGCTACTCCTTGAAGGCTTGCGCGGCCCACACACCCAGCACCAGGACGATGATGCCGACGATGACGTCGTTCCACATGGCGGCTGCCACGCCAGAGTAGGCCAGAATGAAGGGGGCGATGACCAGCCACAAACCCAGCACAGCGTTCACCCAACTCAGCGACTTCACGGTGTTGCTTTCGTTGGCAAGCCCAGCCCAGGCGCCCAAAATCACCAGCGCCAGGCCGATGATGATGGCGTCCCACATTGCGGTCGTGGCTTTCGAGTAAGACAGGAGGAAAGGAGCCAGAATCTCCCACACGCCGCCAATGGCGATGATCCAGTTGAGCGACTTTGCGGTCTTCATAACACACCTCCGTTTGGAATCGGTTGGCTTGCGCTCGGTGTTGTCTTTCTCATTGCGCTTGTATTGTGCCATGCACGGGTAAAAACGGAGGTAACGCAAGGTAAACATCGGGTTACAAAAACGCGCTTAGACTCCATCCGAAAAATATCGTGGTGGTGTCATTGCGAGCCCCCCCCTCGCTGCGCTCGGCGCAGGCTCCGGGGTGAAGCAATCCCCCCTTTTTATCGGCCAGGAGACTGCTTCGGCGGGCTGGGCAATGACGAAGCCCGCCGAAGCAGTGACACATCTGCAAAGAACTTTCGGATAGGCTCTTAACCCTTCAGGCAAAACGCCCCCCTGAGGAGCGCCTGCATCAGCGCGGGTGGGGTGCCCCGTTGAAGGATGCAAGCAAAATATGTAGAAATGGCTGCCCTGTTATGGGGTGAGGGCAAAGAAACCACAAAACCACAGAAATAAGGCAATTCGCGAAGCGTTACTTCGTCAATTCGTAGAAAACCAAAGCAACACTATGCCGAATTCAACCTCCTCTATGCCTCTTTGTGCCTCTCTGTGCCTCGGCGTTATCCCTCCCTGGCGGGCTTGGCGTCATCCTGGAGGCCCTGGCGCTAAAAAATCCGTGTGTATCCGTGACCATCCGTGTCATCCGTGGCCTATCTTCCCAAGGCTGAACAGTTACGCTTCGACAACATTTGCCTGCACCCCTCGTTGAACCAAATCGTCGCGGAAGGTTTCAGGTAGGGTAAAATAGGATTGGCGGGGCATGTAGTATGTTCCAGACCCTCAAGGATACCACCTGCCCACCATTTCCACAGAAAAAAGTTTACACTACTGACTTGATGACGCCTTCCGAGAGCATCCGAACCCAAACCCGACCGGGGTTACCGGAGGCCACGGAAGCCTCTTGCCGTTACAAAAGATGTCCGCTTCGCTTGAGTTTTGCCAGCCAATCAAAGGTGCGCCATGAGTTTTTCTTCCACTTCCCCCTCCCCGCCTTACCTGGGGTCGTTGGACCCCGGGGAAATCCGCCGGCGCTTTCAATGCCTGCAAGCGCGCATGGTTGACCTTTATCGTCACGAACTGGCACTCTGGCACTCGCCCCGCACAGTCGTGGTGGTGCCCAGCCTGACCCTTGATCAAGAAGTGCTGGCTCGCGTCACAGGGGTGCACTACTACGAAGAGCGGCTGCTCTACTATCTGATTTTGCTGCAACTACCGCGCACCCAGGTCATCTTCGTCACCAGCCAGGCCGTCGACCCGGTGATCATCGACTATTTCATCAACCTGCTGCCGGGGGTGCCGGTATCCCATGCCCGCTCCCGGCTGACGCTGCTTGATGCGCACGACGCCACCCCTCGCGCACTCACAGCCAAAATTTTAGAGCGCCCGTGGCTCATCCGCCGCATCCACGAGGCCATTCGCCACCCCCAGGCGGCCTATCTGGAATGTTTCAACGCCACCCCATTGGAGCGAGAACTGGCCGTGCGGCTGAACATTCCCCTGTATGCGGTCGATCCAGAACTCGCTCATTTGGGCAACAAGTCGGGCAACCGCCGGGTCTTCGCCGAAGCGGGCATCAACTTCCCCCCAGGGTTCGAAGACCTGCGGGACGAAACCGACATCATCCAGGCGCTGGCCGCGCTAAGAAAGAAGGAACCGCACCTGCGCCGCGCGGTGGTCAAACTCAACGAGGGCTTCTCAGGGGAAGGAAACGCGCTGATGGACTTCAGCGAAGCGCCCACCAGCGGGGGCAAAAAGGCGCTGCAATCTTGGTTGCGCGAGGCGTTGCCACAGCGCCTGCAGTTTGAATCTCAAGACATGAACTACGAAACTTTTATGAACAAGTTTCGTCAGATGGGGGGTATTGTAGAAGTATTTATTGAAGGCGAAAACAAACGCTCCCCTTCGGTACAGGGGCTGATCAACCCGGTGGGCGAAGGCACCATCCTTTCGACGCACGACCAGATTTTGGGCGGCCCCACGGGGCAGGTATATTTGGGCGCGCGATTCCCGGCGAAGGCAGAATATCGGCTCACGCTGCAAGAAATCGGGCGTCGCGTCGGCGAGGTGTTGAGCGCCCGCGGCGCCATTGGCCGGTTTGCCGTGGATCTCATCTCGGTAACTCAACCCAACGGCGAATGGAAGCACTACGCGCTGGAAATCAACCTGCGCAAGGGCGGCACCACCCACCCTTTCATGACGCTCAAGTTCCTGACCGACGGCCATTTCGACCTGCGCACCGGCTTGTATTACGCCCCCACCGGCCAGCCGCTGTACTATTACGCCTCCGACAACCTGCAAAAAGAGGCTTACCAGGGGCTGACCCCCGAAGACCTGATGGACATCGTGGTCTGTGAAGGGTTGCACTACAACGCGGCAGCCCACGAGGGGGTGGTCTTTCACATCGTAGGCGCGCTTTCCGAATACGGCAAGTTAGGGGTGGTCGCCATCGCACCCTCGCACAAGCGGGCTGAAGCACTTTACCACGAAACCGTGGACGCGCTGGATCGCCACGCGACCAAACCCTTAGCCTGCCACCCGCCCGAAAACCAGCCCCTTCGGCCAGCGCCCACCCACTTTCCCCCCTGGTGGTAAACATTTCTCCTCCACCATGCCCCCGGCGCAAACTTTTCACCACTTTGCAAAGTGGTATCAACCCCTTCCTACAAGAGCCTATCCGAAAATTCTTTGCAGATGTGTCACTGCGAGACGGGCTGAGCAATGACGAAGCCCGCCGAAGCAGTCTCCTGACCGATAAAAAGGGGAATTGCTTCGCCCCGGAGCCTGCGCCGAGCGCAGCGAGGGGGACTCGCAATGACACCACCAGATATTTTTTGGATAGAGTCTAATTGAGAAAGCCCTCAGATGAAGCAAAAGAAAGTTTACACGCCAACCCGCACGGGCACTTCCTGTGCTTTTTCCCCCTCCAACCGGAAGCCGCGCACGACCCACGTACCGCCCACCGGTGCCCAAATGAGATACACCACCGCATAAGCCGCCTCGGCGAGGTCGCGCCGCGAAGGCGTTGGCAGCCCGCCGGGGTGGCTGTGGTAAATCGCCAGCAATTCCTCGCCGCGGGCTTCCATGGCAAACAGCGCGCGCACCTGCTCGTCCGGCGCCATGCGGTAAGCCGTGGGGCTGTGCAGCACATTGGTTATCGGGAAAACAGCGGTGCTCTTCCCCCCGCGCCCGGCCACCAGCCCGCAGGCCTCCTCAGGGGCAGCGCGGGCCACGTGCGTTTGCATCGCCCGGAAATCAGCAGCGCGCAGGAACATTACCACGCCCACGGAAGCAGCAACAGCAGCAGCACTAAGGCAGCCAACGGCTCCCACAACGCCTGCGCCGGCGACTGGTCTTCCAGCAGCCGCCCCAAAAAGACTGTCGAGGCGTAAGTGACGGCGGTCAAAATCAGCCCAAAGGCTACCGGCGGAATGGGCAGGTAGTGCAGCGCAGCGGCAAGTTGCGTGACGATCGCCATCACGAACACGGTTTCCACGGGACGCCAGAGGCCGTGTAGTTGCAAATTCAGCGTACGCAGCGCCACAATGCCTGCTGCCAAACCCAACATCGGCGCGGTAAAGAACAGCCGCAGCCCCGAAGCCCGCACCGTGACCACCAGAAGGAAGAAAAGCAGGAAGCCCAAACCGTTCAGCCCGGCAGAAGCCAGAGGATAGCGAGCATCCTCGCCATCCACCACGATGTATTCCGCCACCAACACCGCCAGCCAGATTGCCAGCCCGCCGAACAACGTGACCCACCACATCACCCCGAAAGGCAAGTGCCGCAGCAGTGTTTCGAGCACCCATGCAGTAAGCACAGGGAGCAGCCAGTGGGGCGCGGTGCTGCGGTCGCCCAGCGAGGGGTGGTCGCTCAACACCCAATCGGTGCCCGCAGTGGTCAGTGCGACAATCAACACCGCCAGGACGTTGGCAACCGTAATGTGGATGGGCAGTACCAGCCACGAAAGTTGCAGCAATATCTCCTCTTCACCCGGCAGGTGGATGAAATAGCCGCTCAGCAGCGCCACGGTAAGCGTTGCCGCCACCACGCTGAGACGGTCTCTATTGGGGAAGTGGGTTTGAGTAGTGTCAGCGGTCATAGGGTTTCAGGTTAGGAAGAGAAACCACAGAGATTCGCAGAAAAAATCGACCGATTTCACCGATGAGCACAGATTGAGCGAGATGTGGTCATTGGCGACTCGTTACTTTGCTCCGTGTGCATCCGTGGCTATCCGTGGTCTGTTTCCTTGCGGCTGAACAGTTGCGATTTCAGGTTGCCAAAAACTTGGCAACGCCGCAAGGCATGGTATAATTTGCCCTCGCAAGGCACGGAGAGGTAGCGTAGTCCGGCCTAACGCGCCCGCCTGGAGAGCGGGTGAGCCCTTAACAGGGGCTCCGTGGGTTCGAATCCCACCCTCTCCGCCAGCACGCCCGGCTTTCGTCGGGCGTTGGTTTTTAACGCGGAGGCGCAGAAAGAAGCGCCCCCCGCCTCCCATTGCTCTTTTCTGTGGGGCTTCTGTGCTAATCTGTGTAATCTGTGGTTTCCTTCTCACGGCAACCACCGCGGCATCACAGCATTGGCTGCAACCAGATAAGCCCGTTCGCGCTGGAAATCATACACCCACACTTCTGGCGGCTGGGTCAGGTCAGCCTGATTGGTGCGGGCAAACGCCAGCAACGAAGCCGTCGGGTGCCACGCAAAATCAAGGTGGTTGTAATCGGGCGCGTGGGTAATCTGCGCAGCATCGCTGCCATCGGGGCGCATCACCCAGAGTTGGCGCCCGGGCGTCCAGTGTATCGGGTCGAGGGCTTTGCGGGCAAAAGCCAGCCACGCGCCATCGGGGGAAAACGCCGGCGAGGCATCTTCCAGCGCGGGGTCGCGGGTAAGGTCGGTATGCGCGGGTTCAGGCGCAAAGCGGTAAAGCCAGAGGTGCGCCGCCAGATACGGCGCTTCGGAAGGCGCCTGCGGCGTGCCCTCCGAAACGCTGACCTCGATCTCCTTCATCGCCACCACCACCAGCCCGTGGCCGTCCGGCGTCCAGACCGCGCTCTCGCCCACATCGTTGGGCACAAAAGCCTCCTCCCCGCCGCTTTCCGGGGAAACCACCACATAGCCGCCGCGGGTGGCGTCGTAATATGCCAGCAACCCCTGCAGCGACCATACTGGTTCCCACGTCACATGCCCGGCAGGGGCAATCACGGCATCGCTGCGGTCTTCCAGGTGCAGCAGGTGCACCCGCGTGCCGCCGCCCGGCGCATCGCTGCGGGTGTAGGCCAGCCAGCGGCCATCGGGCGAAGGCGCGAGGGCCAAACACTGGTCGTCGCCGCAATTCAGCAGCAGGTCGGGGGCTGCCTGGTAACTGCTTTCGCCGCGGGCAATCACAAACAGGCTCACACCCAGCCCCTTGCGGGCGCTGAAATACACAAACCGCCCGTCCGCCGAGGGGGCAAACGCCATCACGCCGCCCGTGGTGGTCATCGGCTGCGGCTCAGCGGGCACGCCGGCAGCATCCACCGACACCGTGTAAATGTTGCCACCTTCTGGCGGGCTGAGGTAAACCAGCATGGTGGGCATGATATGAAACGACCACCTCAGCCCCTGCAACAGCGGCAGGCCGTTGACCGCTTTCACACCGCGTGCCACCGTCACAGTCACGCTTTCGCCCGACTGCCATGGCTGCGAGGGGGTAAAGGTCGCCGTGTTCCCTTCCACCGCCCAGGAACCCGGCACATCGGGCGCAAAGCGCACGTGGGCCGCGAGGCTGGCCTTTTCCACCGGGCGGGAAAAGGTCAATCGCACCTGCGCCGCACCCACGGGCACCTGCTCGCCATCGCCGGGGGAAACCGCCACCAGCCGCGGCGCGCTGAGGCCGGCCACGACGGCAGCAATCACAGCCGCCACGGCCAGCACCACACCTGCGAGGGGAAGCCAGCGGCGGAGCATGGCAATCAGTCTCGGGGGTTGGGTTTGGCGAAGTCGCCGATTTCCAGATTCGGCAAAGCCTTTTTCAGCGTTTCGGGGGAAAGCACAACGGCGGCCTTGCGCACGCCCATGCCCATGGAAAGTTCAGGCTGCCGGAAAATGTGCTCGTCGGCCAGAATGCGGATGGGTTTGGGCAGCCCCAAAGGGGAAACCGTGCCAATGGGATAGCCGGTCACTTCCAGCACCTCTTCGGGCTTTGCCATGCTGATGCGGCGCTGCCCCAAATAACGGCGCAGGGTCGGCCAATGGGCGCGGTAGCCGCCCGGCACCAGCACCATCACAAAGTCACCATTTTCCAGCCGGAAGAGCAAACTGCGCACCACCTGCTCGGGCTTTTGCCCGCGCAGCGCGGCGGCCTCCTCGGCACTCTTCGGGTGATGGTCGTGGGTGACCACCCGATAGGGCAGGCCGAGGGCGTCTAAATGAGAAGTGACGGGGGTTTGGAGAGGCATAGGATTGGCGATTTAGGATTAGCGATTAGCGACTGGCGGCTGGTGGTTAGAGCGGCTCTTTGAAGTCATAGATGCCATCGCGCACCGCCCAGCGGGCGCCGCAGGCGGGGCAGGCCAGGTGGTCATCGGCAGGTTCCAGCGGGCTGTGGCCGCAGGCGGGGCAGCGGAAGACGACCTCTCCGGCAGAAGCCACTGCCGCGCCGCGCACGCGACTGCGCACGAACACGCTGGGGGTCAACTGCCACCACTTTCCGGTGGGCTGCGCCAGCGCGTCCATTGCCACAAGCACCTTCGCGGGAATGGCGCGCTTGAGCAACCCCATGCGGAAGTGCGACACCGTGCGAATGTCTTCCACAGCGAAGCCCGCTTCGTTCAGCCAGGCCAACACCTGCCGGGGGTGGAAGTCAAAGTTGAGGGCGGCAAACTCCACCGGTTCGGGCGTAAAGGGGTTCCAGTCCTGCCGCCGCAGCAGCCAGCGCAAAATTGCCTTCAGGTTGCGCTTGTTGGCAAATTCCAGAATGAAGATCGCACCCGGCAGCAGCACCCGGCGGGTTTCCTGCAGCACTTTCAGTGGCTCTGCCATGTGATGCAGCACGCGAATCATGGTCGCCCCGTCGAAAAGGCCATCGGCAAAGGGCATGTGATAGGCATCGGCGGCGACGTAAACATAGCGGTCGCTGCGCCCCAGCCGCTGCTGCGCCTGCCGCAACTGCGTGCGGGAATAGTCCAGCAGCACCACCCGCCGATAGCCGTGATAGCGGGGCGTGTTGCGGCCTGCGCCCGCGCCGATTTCCAGCAGCAGTTTGCCGCCTTCACGGGGAAGCAGGCGGCGCAGCGCCACCGCTTCAGCGCCGTCTTCGTAAGCACGGCCGCCCTGCTCCCAAAAGCGCTGCTGGTAATCCGAACCTTCGTAATCGCATACCGGCGGTCGGTCGGTGGTGCTCACGGGTCAGGCTTCCTCCTCGGCGGGCTGGTCACAATCGCAGGTGTCGTCGCGGCCAATGCTGCGGTAGCGGAAACCGAGGCGGCACATCACCGCGGGGTCGTAAATGTTGCGGCCATCGAACACCACCGGCTCACGCATCAGGCCGCGAATGCGTTCCAAATCAAGTTGCTTGAACTCGTTCCAGTCGGTCACAATGATGAGAGCGTCACTGTCGGTGGCAAGGGCATAGGGGTCGGAGCACATATTCACGCCGGGCATGATGGCGCGGGCATTTTCCATCGCAATGGGGTCATACGCCCGCACGGTCGCGCCGCCTTCCTGCAGCCCGGCGGCAATGTCAATGGCCGGGGATTCGCGCATATCGTCGGTGTTGGGCTTGAACGCCAGCCCCAGCATGCCGATGGTCTTGCCTTCCAGCGAGCCGCCGAGCAGTTCGGTAACGCGTTCCACCACCATCTTGCGGCGGTCGGCGTTGATTTCCATGACGGCGTGGAGCAACTGTGGGTGCCGTCCTTTCTCTTTGGCCATGTGGGCGAGCGCCTTCACATCCTTGGGGAAGCACGAGCCGCCATAGCCCAGCCCCGCTTTGAGGAAAAGCGGGCCAATGCGGGGATCGTAGCCCATGCCCACGGCAACCTCTTCCACATTTGCGCCCAGCGCCTCGCAGATGTTGGCGATTTCGTTGATGAACGAAATTTTGGTGGCGAGGAAGGCGTTGGAAGCATATTTGATCATTTCGGCGGTGCGCAGGTCGGTCACGATGATGGGGGCGCGCAGGGGCAGGTGCAGTTGGGCAACCTTTTCAGCGGCGTCTTTGTCGGTGGAACCCAGCACCACCCGGTGGGGATTCATGAAGTCGCTAATCGCCGAGCCTTCGCGCAAAAACTCAGGGCAGGAAACCACCGAGAAAGGCACTTCTTCGCGCTGGTGCTGGCGAATGATGTTGGAAACCCAATCGCCGGTGCCCACGGGCACAGTGGATTTGTTGATCACGATGAGCGGTTCGCGCATAGTCTCGGCGATGGTCTTCGCCGCGGCCTCCACATAGCGCAGGTCGGCTTCGCCATCCACGCCTTCGGGGGTGCCCACGGCGATGAAGGCAAACTCGGTGCCGTCTAACGCCTCACGGTACGATGTGGTGAACGCCAGCCGCCCGGCGTGGACGTTGCGGCGCACCAGTTCTTCCAGGCCGGGCTCGTAAATCGGCATTTCGCCGCGCTTCAGGCGGGCGATGCGGCCTTCGTCAATATCCAGGGCGATGACTTTGTTGCCCAGGTCGGCAAAGCAGGCTGCGGTAACCAGACCCACATAGCCCACGCCGACAACAGCGATTTGTTTCATGGGAAGTCCTCCAGAGATTGCGAAATTGAGGAGCGTTTGGATAGTTGGATAGTCAGATCGTCGTATAGTCGGGTAGTCGCGTAGCCGTTCAATGATACCACGGCTGGGAAAGGTCAGATCAAGCGGGATACGGGAGGCGGACGGCGGGGTGCGGGCTACAAGGTTCAACTTCTCGGTTTCCTCTGTGCCTTTGCGTTAGCATCTTGGCGCCTTTGCGTTAACTCCCGCGGCTACACCAACACACCGGTCAGGTCATAGGGCATCGCGCCGGTGATGCGCACGCGGGCCATTTGCCCCACTTCAGGACGGCCTTCCACCAGAACCAGCCCGTCAATTTCCGGCGCGTCGCGGTAGGTGCGCCCAATGGCAAGCCCGGCTTCGGCGTCATAACCCTCGATGAGCACATCCATCACCCGCCCCACGAACTGTTGGTTGCGCTCCAGCGAAATGCCCTGCTGCAGCGCCATCAGCCGTTCCCAGCGATCTTCCTTCACCTCAGCGGGCACGGGGTCACCTAAGGGCTCGCTGGGGGTGCCGCGTTCAAAGGAAAACTGGAACGCCCCCACCCGGTCGAAGCGGATTTCCTCGACGAAATCCAGCAGCGCCTGAAATTCTTCCTCGGTTTCGCCCGGGTAGCCCACGATGAAAGTGGTGCGCAGCGCCACTTCGGGCATGGCCTGCCGCACCTTTTCCAGCGTGCGGTGCACCCAATCCATGTTGGCCGGGCGCTGCATCCGCCGCAGGGTGGCCGGGTGGGCATGCTGCAGGGGCATATCCAGGTAAGGCACAATCTGCCCGCGGGTTGCCATCACCTCGATGAGGCGGTCGGTCACGTAGCCAGGGAAGGCATACATCACCCGAATCCACGGCACCTCGGGGGCGACCTGCACCATGTCTTCCAGCAGGGAAGCCAGCCCATCGCGCTCGCCGCGGTCGTGGCCGTAATCGGTGGTATCCTGGGCTATCAGGATGATTTCCTGCACGCCGGCTTCCTGCAGGGCACGGGCTTCGTTTAAAACAGCCTCGCGGGGGCGGGAAACCAGCGTGCCCTTGATGAGGGGAATGGCGCAAAAAGCGCATTTGCGGCGGCAGCCATCGGCGATTTTGAGGTAGGCGCTGCCCCCCTGGCGGGAAACCCGCAGCGCGCCGCGCTCGTCACGCCCCACGGTGGGCGCTTCGGGCAGGTGATAGAGAGGCTGGGGATGCGGCGTGGCGCGCAGGCGGCGCACCACGTCCACAATATCCATCCAGCGGCGGGTGCCCAGAATGGCATCCACACCGGGCACCTCGCGGGCGACCTCTTCGCCGTAACGCTGGGTGAGGCAACCGGCGGCAATCAGGAACTGGCCGGGGCGCTTTTGGGCGGCAAAATCGCGCAGCACCTCTAACGATTCTTCACGGGCGGCGGCAATGAAGCCACACGTGTTGACGATAACCACATCGGCGGTTGCGGGGTCGTCGGTGGGGTGATAATCGGCCTGTCGAAGCAATTGCGCCATGGAGTCAGCGTCCACGGTGTTCTTCGAGCAGCCTAAGGAAGCAATGAGGAAGGTGGGCATAGGCAAGTAAATGGCGAATGAGGGATAGCGAATAGCGGCGGCCTTACGGCAACGGCTTCGCGGTGGCAGTCGGGGTGGGCGTCTGCGTGGGTGTGGGGGTGATGGTGGGCGTGGCGGTGATGGTCGGCGTGGGCGAAATCGTGGGCGTGGGGGTTTGCACGCCGCCGATGGTAAAAACGCGGTCAACCACCTCGCCAAAGCGCCCCAACAGCCCCAAATTTTGCTGGTTGTAAAACACCTGCAAAGCCGCGCCGTCGCCTGTGAGCAATTCCAGGCGGTTCTGCGCGGTGTAATTATAGGAAGCGCCAGGAATGACAATGCCCTGAAACGCAGTTTGCCCATCAGCAACGATCCGCACCCAGGCGCGATGCTGGGCAACGAAATACACCTGAATGGGGGCGTTACTCTGCGGCGCCTGGGTAGGCTCTGTGCTGCTCGTGGGCTGGGCTTCCCCGCCGGCACCGGGCAGTGGCGGCGGGGAAGCCCAGCCCACGAGCAGCACAGAGCCTACCC
>JALVOR010000162.1 GCA_027026295.1 Anaerolineales bacterium
GCTTTGGCGCGCGCCTGTTCCAAAAAGCCCTTGGAAATCAGCGGACGCCCCGCGCCCAGCACCGGCACCACAGCCACCCGCTCGCCTAAGGCTTCCAGCAGGCGGAGGGCGGCGCGCTCCACCTCCGGCTCGAAATGGCGGGTGAAGGGGTCGGCCAGGTAGAGCACGGTGGGGTGCTCGCGGGCCAAGCCCCAAGGTGCGGCAAGCGCCTCGCCGTCCGGCAAAACGCCCTCACCCCTCAAGCCGCCTGACGGCGGCTTTCTCCCTTCTCCCAGAGGGCGAGGGGAGAAACGGCGTTCGCCTGCAGGGGCACGCCGGGGCACGGGCAGCAGCCTGCCGGGGGCCAAGCCCAACAGGCGGGCAGCGACAGCCCGCACCGGCCCCCAATCGGCTATACGAAAGAGCGGCGCGAAGGGCCAGAGCCAGGGGGCGGCTTCTCCAAAGAAAGCAAAGAACCAATCGCGCACGCGGCGGCGGTGGCGCTGGTAGTAGCGGTGCAGGAATTCGTATTTCAACTTCGCCATATCCACGCCCGAGGGACACTCGGCGCGGCAGCCCTTGCATGCCACGCACAGGTCCAGGGCGCGGTAGGCGGCTTCTTCGGCTGCGGGCAGGTGCCCGGCAATCATCGCCCGCAGCAGGTTGGCGCGGCCGCGGGTGCTTTTGTCTTCGTCGCGGGTGGCCTGGAAGGTGGGGCACATCAGGCCGTCGGTCTTGCGGCACACCCCCGCGCCGTTGCAGGTTTCCACCGCCCCCACCACGCCGCCGCGGGCCGAAAAATCCAGCACCGGCGTCCAGCCCTGGGGGCGGTAATCCTCACCGTAGCGCAGGTGGGAATCCATGGGGGGCGCGTCCACAATTTTGCCCGGGTTGAGCAGTTTTTTGGGGTCGGCGGCGGCCTTCAGGCGGCGGAACATGCCCATGATTTCCGCCCCAAAGGTGGCTTCCAGGAATTCGCTGCGGGCGATGCCGTCGCCGTGTTCCCCGCTGGGCACCCCGCCAAGGCGAATACCGGCTTCCATCGCGGCCTGCGCCAGGGCGCGCAGTTTGGCGCGGTCGCGGGCGTCTTTCAGGTTGAGGGCCGGGCGAATGTGCAAACAGCCCGCCGAAGCATGGGCGTAAAAGTCGGCCTCCACGCCGAATTCCCGCACAATGGCCTGCACCGCCCGCACGAACTCACCCAGGCGTTCTACCGGCACGGCGATGTCTTCCATGAAGGAAATCGGCTTGGCGTCGCCCCGGCGGGACATGAGCAGCCCCAGCCCCACCTTGCGCACCTTCCAGACATGCGCCTGGGTTTCGGCATTCAGCGCCAGGAAGCCCTCACGGGCGAGGGCGCGCGCCTGCCCCTGCACCAGCAGGCGATCATCGGCGGCAAATTCCACGATGAGGATCGCCGCGGGGTCGCCGGGGGGCAGGAAATCCAGCAGCCCGGCGTAGGCAGGCACGCCGCGGGCGGCTTCCCAAACGCTGCGGGGCAGCAATTCCACTGCCGAGGGGGCGTAGGAAAGCAGGCGGGGGGTGTCGTCACAGGCGGCCTCGATGCTGGGGTAAGGCGGCACGGCCAGGGCGGTGTGCCTGGGGCGGGGCATCAGCCGCAGGGTGGTGCGGCGGATGACCGCGAGGGTGCCC
>JALVOR010000163.1 GCA_027026295.1 Anaerolineales bacterium
CGTGTGGGTGGGCTCCGAATCCCACCCCTACGCGGTCAAGCCCACCGGCACCATCGTGGCCGAGGCCCTGGGCGCGACGCCCTACACCCAGGCGGGCGACTGGGAATTCGCCTGCAAAGCGGGCACTGAGGCCATGGTGGCCGCGTTCGGCCTGGTGGGTTCCCGCATGGCCGACTACGCTCTGGCCATCGGCGCAGACACCGCGCAGGGCCGCCCCGGCGACGCGTTGGAATACACCGCCGCGGCGGGCGGCGCGGCTTTCGTCGTCGGCCCCGCGGAAAACAGCCTCGCGGTGCTGGAGGCCACCCTTTCCTTCGTCACCGACACCCCCGACTTCTGGCGCCGCGCCCACCAGCACTACCCCGAACACGGCGTGCGCTTCACCGGCGAACCCGCGTACTTCCACCACATCGGCAACGCGGCCCGCGCCTTCATGGAAGCCACCGGCACCACCGCCGCGGATTACGCCTACGCGGTCTTCCACCAGCCCAACGCCAAATTCCCCCAGCGCATCGCCAAATCGCTGGGGTTCACGCCCGAACAAACCGAAGTCGGCCTGCTCTCGCCGGTCATCGGCAACACCTACTCCGGCGCGGCCATCGTGGGGCTGACCGCCATTCTGGATGTGGCCCAGCCCGGCGACCGCATCCTGGTGGTGTCCTTCGGCTCGGGCGCGGGCTCCGACGCGATGGCCTTCACCGTCACCGAGGCCATTCTGGAACGCCGCCCGCTGGCCCCGGCCACCCAGGACTACATCCGCCGGCGCACCGAAATCGACTACGCCACCTACACCCGCTGGCGCGGCAAACTGATTCTCAAATAAAAACCGCAGATTTCACAGATTACGCAGAAGAATCTGTGAAATCTGCGGCATCTGCGGTTTGGTGAACCTGGAGGCAATATGAGCGAAATCGTGATTGCCGGTATCGGCATGACCCCGGTAGGAGAACACTGGGCAACTTCCCTGCGCGAACTGGCGCTGGAAGCCATCGAGAAAGCCCTGCACGAAGCCGAGGGCCTGCGCCCGCAGGCCGTGTTCGTGGCCAACATGCACGCGCCGGTGCTTTCCCGGCAGGCCAATGTGGGCCCCTTGGTGGCTGATTTTGCCGGTTTCCGCGGGGTGGAAGCCGCCACCATCGAGGCCGGCGGCGCTTCCGGCGGCATGGCGCTGCGCGCCGCGTACCTTGCCGTGGCTTCCGGCGAGGTGGATGCCGCCCTCGCGGTGGGCGTGGAAAAGGCTACCGACCGGGTGGGCGCGGGCGTGGAAAGCGCGGCGGCCACCGTGCTGGATGCAGACTACGAAGCCGAGCAGGGCATGACGCCCGCGGTGCAGGCCGCGCTCATCATGCAGCACTACATGCAGGAAACCGGCGCGCCCCGCGAAGCCTTTGCCGCCTTCCCGCTGCTGGCGCACCAGAACGCGGTGGGCAACCCCTACGCCATGTTCCGCAAGGCCGTGCGCGAGGCCGTGTATCACCGCGTCGCCATGGTCAGCGACCCCCTCAACCTGTTCGACGCCGCGCCCCTGGCCGACGGCGCGGCCGCGGTGCTGGTCGCCCGGCGGGATGCCCTGCCCCCGCAGGCCGCCCAGCCCTTGGTGAAAATCGCCGGTTTCGGCGTGGCCAACGACACCTTGGCCTGGCACGACCGCGACGACCTGCTCGACTTCGCCGCGGTGCGCCGCTCGGTGGAAGCCGCCTGCCGCCGCGCCGGCTGCACCCCCGCCGAGGTGGATTTCTTCGAACTCTACGACGCCTTTTCGGTCTACGTGCCCCTGATTCTGGAAGCCGCCGGTTTTGCCCCCCGCGGCGAAGGCTGGAAGATGGGGCAGACCGACGCCCTTACCCTCGATGGCAGCCTGCCGATTCTGACCATGGGCGGCCTGAAGGCTCGCGGCAACCCCGGCGGCGCAACGGGCCTCTATCAGGTGGCCGAGGCCGTGCTGCAACTGCGCGGCCAGGCCGGGGACAATCAAATTCCCCGCGCCCGCCGCGGGCTGGTGCAATCCCTCAGCGGCCCGGCGAGCCTGGCCGTGACCACCGTGTTGGAAGCGGCCTGACCTTTGCCGCCACATGGAATAATGCACAGGCAGCCCCTTTGCGGCTGTCTGTTTGCTTTTGGGCAAAGGGGTGGCGGATGGGCGCGGAGGCTCGCAGAATGGGAAGCAAGGGCGCTGAGTGGGTCGGGATGCCATCCCGACCTACTTGTAATCTGTGCCAATCGGTGAAATCTGTGGATTATTTTGGCGGCCTTGGCCCCAAAATGGCCGTGCCCACCCGCACGAGGGTTGCACCCTCTTCCACTGCCACCTCGAAATCGGCGCTCATGCCCATGGAAAGTTCGTCCCACGTGGCTTTGGGGAAGCGTTGGGCGAGAAAATCGCGCAGGCGGCGCAATTGCTGAAAGTAGGGGCGCTCTGCTTCGGGCGATGCTACCGGCGGCGGCACGGTCATCACGCCCTGCACCAACAGGTGCTCGCACGCCAACACCCCCTCTATGTCGGGCAGCAGGGCTTCCCATTGGGCTTCATCCCATGCAGGCCAGCCGAATTTGCTACTTTCCCCGCCGACGTTGAATTCCAGCAGCACGGGCAGCATCCGCCGGGCTTCGGCGGCAAGGCGGTTGAGGCGCTGGGCTAACGCGAGGCTGTCCAATGAGTGCATCATATCATAGTGGGCAACCACTAAGCGGGCTTTGCGGCGCTGCACATGCCCGATCATGTGCCAGTGCACATCGGGGCGGGTGATGGCCAGCATTTTCTCCATGCCCTCTTCGGGGTAGTTTTCGCCTAAATCCCGTGCGCCGGCGCGCACCGCAGCCTCGGCTTTGAAAAGCGGCTGTCCTTTGGTGACCACAATCAGGCGCACACTTTCCGGCGAGCGCCCGGCGCGCCGGGCGGCCTGGGTGATGCGTTCCAGCACGGCATGGTAGTTTTCCCGAATGGCGTTTTCCCATTGGTCGCGTTTCATCGTTGCACCTCGTGCGGTAGCGTTCCGGCGGCATTGCACAGTGTGGAAAACGGACCGCGGATGCTCACGGACGCGCGCGGATTTTGGAAGCCCCAAGGGCGTTACCGCAGCCCGCATTCCGCACCCCGCTTTCTGTGGTTGTCCTCTGTGCCAGTCTGTGAAATCTCTGTAGATATTTTGTGCCCTTTTCATTATAATCCTCCGCCGTCATGCCCTTCCCTGTTGCTTGTCATGTTTTTGGCAGGACCAGGTATAATGGAAGTGTCTATGGTTTCTTCCAAAGGACAACCCACTTACCAGATTTTGTGGATTGAGCGCCGTCGCGTGAAGGTGCCGACGTTCGTGCCCGCGTTGCGCAAGCGGGGGCACGAGGTGCATGTGGTGCATTCCGGGAAAGCGGCGGAGGAATGGCTGCAGACGTTCACGCCTGACCTGGTGGTGCTTTATGCTGCTTCGTTTGGCACCAGCGGTTGCCGCACTGCCAAACTGCTGCAGCAGACAACGACAGATACGCCAATTTTGCTCATTGCCTCCCCCGAAGCGCCGCCCAAGCCCAAAGCGCCTGTGGATTACATCCTCACCCTGCCGTTCACCAACCGCAAACTGCTCAACCGCATCCGCCGGTTGCTGCCGAGCGACGAGCGGAAGTGGCAGCGAGTGGGCAAGGTGGCTTTTGATGAGCGGCGGCGGGTGGTGCGCTGTCAGGGGCGGGAAACCCGCCTTACCCCTCGTGTGGCAAAGTTGTTGCGCTATTTCATGAAGCACCCTGAGCAGATTGTGCCTTACCACACCCTGTTTTCCGAGGTGTGGCATACGACCTATTTGGGGGATATCCGTACCCTGCAGGTACACATTTCGTGGCTGCGCAAGGCGTTGGAAACCGACCCCAAGCGCCCACAGTTTCTGGAAACCCTGCGCGGCGTGGGGTATCGCTTTCATCCCAACGGCAAAGACGGTGGTGCGCCGTAGAGGAAAACCACAGAAGGCATAGAAACACCGCCGAAAACACAGAAAGAAGCAGTTTCCCTGTCTGCCGAAAAGGGGATTGCTTCGCCCCTGAGCCTGCGCCGAGCGCAGCGAGGGGGGCTCGCAATGACAAGTCTCAGAACTTTTCTTCTTCGGTAACGCGTTGAGGACATTTGGGCTGTAGGGCGGGATGCTGTTCTGCCCTCCCGTGGCTACTGCGATTTTTCTGCGTCCTCTGTGTCTTCCGTGGTTTATCGGCTAAATTCCCACATCGTGCCATCCAACGCGTAGAGCCGCACCGTGAGGGGGAAAGCGGCAATGGTGATGGGCAGCGCTGCCTCCGGCGGTGTGGTGGCGCGCGGCGCACGGACGGCTTGCGCCGTGCTGTAGAACACCCCCTTCTTCGTATAGCCCACTTCCCAGCCCTCGGCCTGCTCCAGTGCCGCGGCGGGCAGCCGCGCCCACCCATTGGCAACTTCGGGCTGCCATGCTGCCGGGAAGGGCTGCGGCGCGGCGGTTAAAGCAGCGTCGGCTTCCACTGCAAAGGGCGTCCCGGCGCGCAGCAGCCGCAGGCGGGCGGTCTGGATGGCTTGCTGGGTAGCATCGGCGCAGAGGAAACGGCGCTTCAGCCGCGCCGCGACCACCGCGGTGGTGCCCGAACCGCAGAAAAAGTCGGCCACAGTGTCGCCTTCGGCAGAAGAGGCGAGGATAATGCGCTCCAAGAGGGCTTCCGGCTTCTGGGTGGGGTAGCCGGTGCGCTCGCGGTGCAGCCGCGCCACCACGGGGAAGTACCACCAGTCCTCGGGTACCTTGCCGCGCTTCAGGTCGGGCACTTTGCCGAAGCCGGCTTTGGGCGAGGAACGAAAAGTGGCAACCGTGTTGGGGTTGTAGGGCACCCGCACCGCGTCGGCGTTGAAAGTGTAGTTTTCCCCCTTGGCATACATCAAAATTGTGTCGTGCTTGCGGTTGAAGGCGCGGCGGATGGGCGAGGGGCCGTGATAGACCCACACGATTTCGTTGACCAGCCGCTTTGCCCCGAAAATTTCGTCCAGCAGCACCCGCACGTAGGGCGCGGCGTGCCAGTCGAGGTGCAGGTAAAGGGTCCCGTTGGGCGCCAACAGGCGGTGCATCAACCGCAGGCGGGGGTAGAGGAAGGCAAGGTATTCGTCCAACGAAGCCCAGCGGTCGGCGTAGCCCTCGGCCATGCGCCAGGTGTGGGGCTTGCGGGAATCCTCGCCGCGCCCCACCCGGGCGCGGTAGCGCCGGTTGGTGAAGAAGGGTGGGTCGGCGTAAATGAGGGGGATGCGGTTT
>JALVOR010000164.1:0-1593 GCA_027026295.1 Anaerolineales bacterium
CGGGTGCTGGTGATGGACACCGACCGCACCCCCGACGGCGGCCCGACCACGGCTTCCCGGCAAACCTATGTCAGCGGCAACGCGGCGCGGATGGCGGCGCGGGTGCTGGTCAGCGCCCTGCGCTCCACGCTGGCGGAACGGTACGACGTCCCGCCCGACCGAATCCGGCCGCAGCCCGAGGGCCTTTTGCTGGGCGAGCGGCTGCTCCGCTGGCCTGAGGTGGCGGCGGAGATGCACGCTCTGGGGCGCGAGCCGCGCGTCCGCTACACCTACCACGCGCCCGAAACCAAGCCGTTAGGTGAGGGCGGCGACATGCACGTGGCCTACCACGCGCCCGAAACCAAGCCGTTAGGTGAGGGCGGCGACATGCACGTGGCCTACGCCTTCGCCGCGCAGGCCGCCGAGGTGGAAGTGAACACCCTCACCGGCGAGGTGAAAGTGTTGCGGGTGGTCACGGCGGTGGATGTGGGCGCGGCCATCAACCCGCTGACGCTGAAGGGGCAAATTGAAGGCGGCGTGATCATGGGCATCGGCACCGCGCTCACCGAGCACTTCATCATTGAAGAAGGGCGCGTCGTGACCGACCGCTTAGCCCGCTACCGGATGCCGTCCTTTGAGCAAGTGCCGGAAATCATCCCCATCGTGGTGGAGCACCCCGTGAGCACCGGCCCCTTTGGCGGCAAAGGCGTGGGCGAAATCGTGAGCGTGCCCACCGCGCCGGCTATCACCAACGCGCTTTACCGCCTGGTCGGCGTGCGGCTGGATAGGTTGCCGGTGGAGCAGGAGGCGTTGACCCTGCCGCCGAGTGCGGGGGCAACCCCCTTTTCTTCAGGAGAAACCCGCGCATGAAAGTTGCTGAATATCATCGTCAGGGCGTGCGCCATTGGGTTGCGGAGCCCCCGCTGGGTTATGTGCCCTTGGGCGCGGAAGCCCGCAACAAAAATCATCGGGTGGCCTTTTGGGGGCAGGTGGAAGCAGGTCACCTGCGCGACGTCCGTTTTACCAGCAGCCGCCGTTGCCGCAAATTGTTGGCTCTGGCCGACGTCGCGGCCGAGCGCCTGCGCGGCCAGCCTTACCCTGGCTATACGCTGGACGCCGAGGCTGTGTTGGCCTTCTTTGCCGAAGAGCGCGATCAGCAGAAAATGGCCGACCGGATGGCGTTGATAATGCAAGCCCTCTACCCGCCGCAGGCTTGACCGGCCTCCTTGGGCGCGCGGCATTTCCCCTTTCCCCAGGGGGTAGAACGCTCAGGGCGGCGGCGCAGGCCCAAAGGGGGAGATGGCGCGTCTGTTCAGCCTCAGCAGAGGGAAATCGCAGATTACGCAGACAAAAACGCGGGGCGGGATGGCGTTCCGTCCCTCAGTGCCACTCTTGGCGCCCAAAAAATCCGCGGGAATCCGTTGCCATCCGCGGCTGATTTCCTCAAGGCCGAACACGAGATGGCTTTTCGTGATGCCCCGGCGGGGATTGTGGATATATAATAGACATTATCACGATTAAAAAGAGAAAGAGGGGTATCCTCTTCAAACTGTTAGCGGCAGATTTGAAAGGAAGCCCCTCCAATGACCAATTATGCCACACTTGCCGAAAAAC
>JALVOR010000164.1:1603-5220 GCA_027026295.1 Anaerolineales bacterium
CGATTGAACTTCAGACCCTGGCACTATGACCCTGTCCCTACTTAAACCGTGATAATGTCTAATGAAAGTGCGATTTTTCTTTGTCCCCTTTTCTCCCCCAGAAAGGAGACCCAAAAGATGAAGAAAGGGAAGCGCGTTTTGAAGTATGCCGTGCTGCTCATTGTCATTGTGGCAGTGGTGGCAGGCGCGGCGGGGTCTTTTTGGTTCAAGGTCTATGTGCCGCGTGTGTTGGCGCCAGCATCGTTCCCGCAAACCACGGGTACCCTGCAAGTGCGGGGGCTGCAGGCGCCGGTGGATGTTTATCGTGATCCGATGGGCGTGCCGAGCATTTATGCTTCCAACCTGCACGACCTTTTCTTCGCCCAGGGCTATGTCCATGCTCAGGAACGCTTCTGGCAGATGGATTTCTGGCGTCACGTGGGCAGCGGCCGCCTTTCCGAGATGTTTGGCAAATCGCAGTTGGATACGGACAAATTCCTGCGTACCATGGGATGGCGGGAGGTTGCCGAGAAGGAATACCAGCAACTTTCCCCGCAATCGCAGGCGATTTTGAACGCTTACGCCGCGGGCGTCAATGCTTACATTGCCGACCGCCAGCCCACGGCTTTGAGCCTGGAATACGTGATTTTGAAAGGCGTCCTCAACCGCGGCTACCAGATTGAGCCGTGGACGCCGGTGGATTCTCTGGTGTGGGGCAAGGCAATGGCCTGGGATTTGCGCGCAAACATCGGCGCGGAAATCGAGCGAGCGGTGCTGCTGAAGCATTTGACGCCGGAGCAGGTCGCTACCCTTTTCCCCCCTTACCCCCAGGACGAGCCGACGATTGTGACCCAACCTTCTCGCGGCAGCGAGGCGCCTGGCGGGGAAACCCCTTCTGCCGCCGCGGCGCGCGCCCTCCCGGACAGCACGTGGCTGACCCTGGCCGACCATTTCCGGGCGGTGGACGTGCTGATCGGCGAAACGGGCATGGGGGTGGGTTCCAACTCTTGGGTGGTTTCCGGCAACCTCACCGACACCGGCAAGCCCTATTTGGTAAACGATCCCCATTTGGGCATCCAGATGCCCTCGATTTGGTTCCAGATGTCGTTGCATTGCCAGCCCGTGAACGCCGCGTGCCCGTTCTCGGTGGGCGGCTTCTCTTTCGCGGGCGTGCCGGGCATCATCATCGGCCACAATGACCGTATTGCGTGGGGGTTCACCAACGTGGCGCCCGATGTGATGGACTTGTTCATCGAAAAAATCAACCCCGATAACCCGATGCAGTACGAATATCAGGGCAAGTGGGTGGATTTCGAAACGCGGCAGGAAACCATCAAGGTGGCAGGCGGCGAGCCGGTTACGATTACCGTGCGCATTTCCCGGCACGGGCCTATAATTTCAGATACCTACGGGCCCTTGAAAGATGCCGTTGACCCTAAAAAGCACCCCGAGGCCACGCCTTTCAAAGACCGCGTGGGCATGACTCTGCCGGAGCACTACGCGATCGCCCTCGCGTGGACGGCGCTTACGCCCTCAACGCCCTTTGAGTCGGTATGGGGCATGAACACTGCCCAAAACTGGGATGAGTTCCGCGCCGCGGCGTTGAAGTTCTACGTCCCCGCGCAAAATCTGGTATATGCCGACGTGGACGGCAACATCGGTTACCAGATGCCCGGCCTGATCCCGGTGCGCAAGTCCGGCGACGGGCGGCTTCCGGTGCCCGGCTGGAGCGGCGAATATGACTGGGTAGATTATCTCCCTGTTGAGGAACTGCCCTATACCTTTAACCCCCCGGAGGGCTACATCGTGACCGCCAACAACCGCGTGCCGCCCTGGGATTACCCTTACCTGATTACCACGGATTGGACCTACGGTTTCCGCGCCAAGCGCATCCTCGAAATGCTCAAAAACGCCCCACCGAAAATCGACAAGGCTTATCTGGAATCCATGCAGTTCGACGCCTACAACCTCAACGCCGCGAAGCAGGTGCCGATTTTGCTGGGCTTGTCGATGGATGACGACCTGGCAGCGGTGCGTGATCATTTCCTGGCACAGTGGGACGGCCGGAACGATGCTGATTCCCAGGCGGCGGCGGTGTTTGCTTACTTCTGGCAAAACCTGCTCTTGGACACTTTCAAGGATGACCTGCCCAAAGCCTACTGGCCTACCGGCGGCGAGCGTTGGATGGAAGTGATGCGCAACCTGGACGATGACCCGCAAAATTTCTTCTGGGATGACAAAACCACCCCCGCCACGGAAAGTCGCAACGACATTTTCTTGCGGGCGTGGAAGGAAACCGTGGAGGAAATGCGCCATAAATACGGCAAAGATATGGCGAAGTGGCCGCGGTGGGGCGACCTCCATGTTGCCATCTTCGAGAATCAAACGTTGGGCAAGTCGGGTATTGGGCCCATTGAGGCCATGTTCAACCGCGGTCCTGTGCCCACTTCGGGCGGCAAAGGGCTGGTCAATGCCACGGGCTGGAAGGTGGGCAAATCCTTCGCGGTCTATTGGCTGCCCTCCATGCGCATGATCGTGGACATGAGCAACCTGGATGCTTCGCTCACCGTGCACACCACCGGTGAATCCGGCCATGCCTATCACCCCCACTACGCTGATATGATGATGATGTGGGCTACGGGCAAGTATTACCCCATGTGGTGGTCGGGGCAGGCGGTGAAAGCCCACGCGGCCGCGCATTTGCGCCTTGAGCCGTAGATAGAAAGGCGCGAGTACGATCTTTGATAGCGCTCCGAATTTGGTTGCAAAGCGCCTTCTTTCTTTGGCGCGCCCGCTTTTACGTAACTGCTTGGCTCTGGCGAGGAGGAACCACAAAACCACAGAAGGCACCGAAGCGCCACAGAAAACACAGAAATAAGGCAAATTCGTGAAGCGTTACTTCGTCAATTCGTAGAAAACCAAAGCAACACCATGCCGAATTCAACCTCCTCTGCGCCTCTTTGCGCTCCTCTGTGCCTCGGCATCATCCCTTCTTTGCATGTCTTGCTTTCTTTGCGCCTTAGCGTTACAAAAAATCCGTGTGCATCTGTGGCTATCCGTGTCATCCGTGGCCTATCTTCCCAAGGCTGAACAGTTGCGCTTCGACAGCATTTGCCTGCACCCACTTCAGGATGGTTTGTTGACATTTTCCCCTGCTGCTCGTATAATCACAGCAACAGAGAGCCATGAACGCCCTCTCGGAGGAGTAGGCAGCCCGCAGGCTGACAGAAAAGATGCGGTCACCGGCTGAGAGCCGCCGCAGCGTTGCCCTGCCGAAGGTCGCCGAGAGAAGCGGGCCGAAGAAAGCCGCCTGACGGTGAGTAGAACGGCCCGGGTGCGCCCGTTACCGCGTGGCCCCAATCGGCATCCGCCTGCTGGGGTGGTGAGCGCGTCGCCGTCGCAAGGCGCGGCGAAGTGAGGTGGTACCGCGGATTTCCCCTTCCGTCCTCATGCGGAGGGGGGTGTTTTGTTTAATGGCGAGTGATGATTTGCGATTTGCGGCGAACCGCCGCCGCCAACTGCCAACCGCTAATTGCCAATCGCTAATCGCCATCATCATTCACCGAGCATATCTTCACTTGACACCAGAACACCTGACACCGGCACACTTTCCTCTGGAGGCTACCATGAGCGCCTAC
>JALVOR010000165.1 GCA_027026295.1 Anaerolineales bacterium
GGCGGCCATGGCCGCCAGCGCAGCAGCCTGTGCCGCTGCCATGGCCGCCGCCGCGCCGCCGCCCGGCGTGGGCGTGCCCGCCGCGAGGCGGTCGAGGAAGTCGGGGGCTTCCTGCACGGGCGCGGGCGTTTCGCTCAGGGCTGCGTAGAGGCGGCGTTCCAGAATTTGCTCATCGGGGTCGAACTGGTCTAACTGCAAATACCAGCGGGCGGCGTTCACCAGCGCCGCTTCGGGGGTCAGCCCTACCAGTTCCGAATGGTGCACCGCCACGCCGTAACGGGCGGCTTCCCGGCGGACGAGTTCCACCACGCGGGCAATGGGGGTCTTACGGTAGTTGGTCAGGTTCATGGAAACCTGCGCCCGGCCTTCCACCAACATGCCCAACGCCTTCACATAGCGCAACCCGCCCGAGGAATGCCGCACAGCGCGGGCAATCTTCTTGGCGATGCCCACATCGTCGGTGGTGAGGTAAACGTTGTAAGCGATGAGGGGGTCGCGCGCCCCAATGACCGTTGCGCCTGCAGGGCCGACCTTCGCGGGGCCAAAATCGGGTTCGCGGGCCGGGTTGACGCCGATTTCCTCCTTGAGCGCTTCATATTGCCCGCGGCGGATGTTTTCCAGGTTTTCCCGCTCGGGGCGGGTGGCGGCCTTTTCGTAGAGGTAAACCGGAATGCCGAGGTCGTCGCCGACGCGCTTGCCCAGGCGGCGCGCCATTTCAATGCACTCGGTCATGGTGACATCGCGGATGGGCACAAAAGGCACGACGTCGGCCGCGCCGATGCGCGGGTGCTCGCCGGTGTGGTGGTTGAGGTCGATCAACTCGGCGGCTTTGGCGATGCCCCGGAAAGCGGCTTCTTCCACCGGGGCGGGCGCGCCGACAAAAGTCACCACCAGCCGGTTGTGGTCGGGGTCGGCATGGTGGTCGAGGAGCACCACGCCGTCCACCGAGGTGATGGCAGCGAGAATCGCCTGAATGACCTCGGGGCGGCGGCCTTCGGAAAAGTTGGGGATACATTCCACCAAAGGGGTAGGCATGGGAACCTCCGTATTTGGTTGCCTGGTTGCAAGGTTAAGAGCCTATCCGAAAACTCTTTGCAGATGTGTCACTGCGAGGCGGGCTGAGGCAATGACGAAGCCCGCCGAAGCAGCCTCCTGGCCGATAAAAAGGGGGATTGCTTCGCCCTAGAGCCTGCGCCGAGCGCAGCGAGGGGGGCTCGCAATGACACCACCACGATGTTTTTCGGATAGAGTCCAAGGTGGTTACACGGTTATCCGGCCAAAGTACTGGGGCAAGATTGCCGCATGGTGCTGCGCCCCTATCTTACCACCGAGGCGAAAATGCCACCGCGCTTCCGTTGGGCGGCCTGACAAGCCGCCACACGACTGCCAGAATGCCGGGTGCCTCTTCAGCAATTGTCCAGGGTAAGGTACAATGATGTCATGCTGAAGCGCGTGGTTTTCGTGGCAGGGCTCTTCATCATCGGGGTACTCGCGGCATGCACCCGCGGCTGGGAGACCGACCAGAACGGCGTGTGGCATCCGCCGGGTGCGGATTTTGCGCCTGGGGGCGCAACCACACCCACCCCGACCCTCTTCGCCACGCCCGTGCGCAAACCG
>JALVOR010000166.1 GCA_027026295.1 Anaerolineales bacterium
ACAAGTGTGGCGGGTGACCGATCACAGCCTGTGGCGAGAGCACATCATCCCCGCTTCGTTGGTTCCAAACTACTTTTATCCGACAGATATAGATTGGTCACCCACTGCTGACATGCTGGTTTATTACCGGTGCGTCGAGCCCAACCTCAAAACCCCCTCCGTTTGCGAAGAAAAAGGCCACGATAATCTTGGTATCTACATTTGGGATTTGGAGACAAACGAAGAGCGCTTGGTGACGACGGGCGGCGTATTCCCCTATTGGGCAGACTGGGGAAAAACGCCTTGAATAGGACATCATCCAACTTGTGAGATTGCTGTTCGGCAAGCCCGACGCAGCAAAGCATCAACCCCGAACGCTGCTGACAGCCTCGAACGCGCGGGCTGTTACTGCAAAAATAACCACACCACCCCCACCGCAAGCGGCTGCAACATACTTTGAAAGCAGCGCGCGAACGCACCGCGCGAGCAGCAACACCGCCCCGCCTTCACCGCCCCGGCTGGTTGAGGTGGTAAATCGCCATTTCCAGCCCGGCCAGCGTGCCTAACAGCGTCATGTGGTCGCCCTCATCCCTCGCGTCGCCGTGGGGCGAGAGCAGGCGGCGGTCCACGTTGAACTCGCGCGCGGTGACCTGGTAATGCTTCTCGATGATGCCCGACACCACCCGGGTGCGCACCACGCGGATGAGGCCGCGCTTTCCCAAATAGGTTGAAGTGGTAAAAGATATTTGAACGATCAAAACAAATCTAACGCGCCGGTGCAGCGTTGTCGAGGGCTGGGGAAGGAAGTTAGCGGTTGGTGGTTGGCGGCATCCGTCCATCCACTCATTCGCCAATCCGCTCGCGTGTCGTTGCGAGGACGCGAAGCGTCCGAAGCAACCTCCTGCTATGACTGAAGAACAGGCTTGTCGTCTCGCGAGATGCCCAGGCCGTCGCCGTACCTGCGCGAGGGGATGGCCACGCCGCCTGCGGCGGCTCGCCATGACACGCGCGGGGCGAGAGGCTGCTGGCTGCTAAGCGGTCAGTCTCCCTTCGCGTTAGCAGGCACGTGCGCGGTCTGGCGCCGACGAAAAGCCTGCCAGCCCGTGAAGGCAAGGCCCACCAGCGTCACGGCCACGGTTTCCAGGTAAGTCAGCGGCCACCATCCCATCCCCCACAGCCACAGCGCCAGCGGCAGGCTCAACAACAGGAGATGTTGGCCTACCAGCCAGCGCCCCGCAGCGCCCATTTGTCCCACCGCGCTGAGGAGAATGAACCAGCCCCAAAGATACAGCAGGCCCCCGATACCTGCCAATAGCAAGGCCAGGGGGAACAGGATGTACGGCAAGGCGGGGGGCGCCCCATATGCCGCGAGCAGCAACAACAATGCCGTCGTCCCCAATCCCAACCCCCACTTTAGGGGACCTACGGCCTCTTGAAGGTGAGGCGGCGTGGTCGCGTTCCCCTGCCCGTCGCCTATCCAGCGCGCCGCCAGGAAGAAGGTGAGCCAGGAGGCCACCAGGCCGACCAGCAACATCTCGGGCAGCACGAAAAGCAAAGCCTCCGCGCCCGGCAACCGTAGGGGAGTAGGCCGGGCGGAAGCCAGGCTGCGCCGCTCCCATGCCTCTGGCGGGCGGAACGCCAGCAGGCCCTCGCTGCCCAAGGCCACGAAGGCGCGGGCATCCGAGACCCAGACGACATCCAGAGCGCAAAGCCCCCGCGGCTTGCGCTTGGAGAGTAATAAAGGCCATCGCTGCATACGCCAAAAGAAATCCCTGCGCCGCGGAGGGAGTTGCCAGCCAATTTCCCAGGTAGTCCCCCCGTCCCGGGAGATTTCCACCGCTTCGCTGCACAGGCGCGGCACCCGCAAACACAACGAGGTGTCCTCAGGAGCGCAAGCCACCCGGGGATAGGCTGCCGGCAGGCGCTGCGCGAGGCCGCGCACCGCCTCCGGCGGAGCCTCCCCCCGATTAGGCTGCAGATAGACCCATTGGCCGCGGTTCGCGTCCCAGACCGCGAGATTGGCCAAAGGCAAACTCATCCCCGGCTGCAAATCGCGGTTGTCCGCCCACGCCAGCAGCCCCAAGTAGATCTGCTGCCGGTCTCGCACGAAGCGAGCCGGATAGCCGGAAGGCAGGGGCGTGCAGGTGAGCAGCATCAGCGCCCAAAGCAGGCCAAGCAACCCAAGGCGCTGGCGGGAGTTCTTGCGCATTTTTTTACAAAACCTCCATGTTTCACCAAGTGAAACAACGGTTTGTACTCATTAAGCATTATCACGATTAGATTGAGAAAGAAGGGGATCCTTTTCAAACTGTTAGCGGCAGATTTGAAGGGAAACCCCTCCAATGACCAATTATGCCACACTTGCCGAAAAACCGAGGCCATTTCATGCCTTGAGCGGTTCTTCTCTGGAAGAATTCAAAGCGCTCTTGCCCTACTTCGAGCAAAGTTTTCTGGAACACATGCAGACGCACCCACTCTCAGGGAAAAAGCGCCAAAAGCAGCGGTCTGTTGATTATTGCAACAGTCCGCTGCCCACCACAGAAGACAAGATGCTCTTTATCCTGCTCTATTTGCGGAAAGCAACCACCCAGGACATCTTTGACGAGGTCTTCAATATACCCCAACCGGTTGTCAACAAATGGACTCTCCGTTCGTGGCCGGCGATGAAGTCGTCGTTGGCTGCTTCAATATACCCCAACCGGTTGTCAACAAATGGACACACGTTTTACATCCTTGTGTCAACCGGGCGTTAGCCCTGGCAAACGAACTGCCGGCCCGTCAATCCGACCAGGTCGTGTTTCCGGAGAGACCTCAGCCTGTCTTCTTCCAAAATGGCGTGGAGCGTCCCATCCAGCGCCCAAAAGACAAAGAAGCCCAGCGCACCTATTACAGTGGCAAGAAGAAGCGTCATATGGTGAAAAACAACGTGGTGGTCAACAAACAGGCGAAAATCTGTTTGCTGACGCCGACTTACGAAAGAAAGAAACCTGACAAAAAGGTCAGTGACGAAACAGACATTCGCCTTCCCGAAGGCAGCATTCTGTATCAAGACACCGGTTTTCAGGGGTTTGCTGGTAAACGGGGCAGAGCATGTCACCACCTCACCGCCGGAAGCCCCGGGTCGGCCTCGGAAAACCTGCCCGCGGCGGCTTTGCTGGCGACCAGGCGGCCCACCCCCACCGCAAGCGGCTGCAACATACTTTGAAAGCAGCACGCGAACGCGCCGCGCGAGCAGCAACACAGCCCCGCCTTCACCTCCCCGGCTGGTTGAGGTGGTAAATCGCCATTTCCAGCCCGGCCAGCGTGCCTAACAGCGTCATGTGGTCACCTAATTGCAGGCGGGTGTTGCCGTGGGGCACAATGAAGGCATCGCCGCGGCGGATGGAAAGCACGAGCACATCGGGCGGCAGGGGCAGGTCGCGCAGGCGCTTGCCGTCCAGCGCGGGGTTTTCGATGAGGCACTCGCACACATCCTGACCGTCATGGGGCACCGTGAGCAGGTGCACCAAATCGGGGTGCCGCACCAGCAAGGTGAGCATGTGCGTCATCAACATGGTGGGGGAATACGTCTGCACGCCCATCGCCCGCAATTTCTTGGCCGCGCCGGGGCCGGGCGCCATGGCGACCACGGTTTCCATGCCCAAATCGCCCCGTGCCACGCTGCACACCCGCAGGGCTTCTTCCTCGTCGCTGTGGGCGCACACCAACGCGCGGCTGCGCCCCAAATGATCTGCCAGCGCCGCGACGTCGCGCACGGCATGCGCTTCGATGCCGCGGGAACGCGCCCGTTCCACCCGCTGCGGGTCGGGGTCGAGCAACAACACCGGCTCGCCGTGGCGTTGCAGCACCTCGGCCACCTGCACCCCCACCGTGCCAGCCCCGGCCACCGCTACCGGCTTGCGCTGCGCCGCTGGAGCCGACCGCCCCACAATGCGGGTAAACACTACCGGCGCCGCCGTGACCGTAATCATCGCCACCAGAATGATGGCCATCACCACCGTGTCGGAAAGCAGCCCCAAGTCGCGCCCGATCTGGGCAGCGGCGATGATAAGGGAAAGCCGCGCCGAGAGCAGCACGCCCGCCGCGGTGCTTTCCCGCCACGGATAGGCTATACGAAACACCAGCGCGGGCACGCCTTTCACCAAAATCGCTCCCACCAGCAGGAAGACCACCAGCGCAATGGCTTCCAGCGAGCCGAACACCACCCCCACATCGAACCGCACCCCGACCATGATGAAGAAAATCGGAATGAAGAAGCCATAACCGGCGGCTTCCAACTGGTGCATCAGCGCGTGGTCTTCCGGGTCGAGCAGCAACGTGACCAGCAGCCCCGCGAGGAACGCCCCTAAGATGATTTCCACCCCGAAGAATTCCGCCAGCACCACAAAGAGGAACATCAGGAAAAACGCCAGCCGCATCTTCGCCTGGCTGGTCGCGCCGCTCATTTCGTCCAGCAAAGGCGTCAGCACCGGCACCACCAGTTTGCCTAAGCGGTAGAGCACAAACAGCACCACGAACAGGCCGGTAATCAACAGCACATCCAGCGTCAGCCCGTGGGAAATCACCGCCACCTCGACGGTAATAAGGAGCATGGTGACGAAATCGGCAATCAGGGCAGAAAGCAGCAGGGTTTGCCCATAGCGCCCGCCGATGAAGCCGGTTTCCTTGAGCACCGGCACCACCACGCCCAACGAGGTGGTCGAGAGGATGAGCGCCATGAGAATCAGGTCGCTGGCGAGTTGCATCTTCCAGATGACGAAGGCCACCCCTGCCGCCAGCAGCAGGGTTGCCCCAAAGTGCATCAGCGCGAGGGTGAGGGGGTTGTCTTTCGGCCTGCTGCCCCGCGACTGCACTGCCGCGCCGAAGCCCAATGCTGTCAAATCCACTTCCATGCCCGCAAGGAACATCAGGAACACGAAACCGAACTCGGCGAGCAGTTCCAGGGCGGCGTCGTGGGTGGGCACCCACTGCAAACCGCTCTTGCCCACCAAAATGCCCATGAGAATTTCCCCTACCATAATGGGCAAAGGCAACCAGCGGAACCGCCCCAACAAGAGAGGCACGGCGGCAGCCAGGGTGACGACAACCAGCAGCGGCCAGAATGAAGTCTCCGCGGCGTGTGCAGAAGAGAAAAGCATGAAACCTCCGGGAGCGGCGGGCAGTCAGGTAGTCGGGTGGTCGGGTGGTGGGGCAGCCAGGGGGCAGTTTGCGGCTCTGACGCCCGAACAA
>JALVOR010000167.1 GCA_027026295.1 Anaerolineales bacterium
GAAGAATATCAGCAGCGCAAAATGGAAGAAATGGGCACCCACGCGGAAAACGTCCTCAGCCTGTTCTTAGGGCGCCGGCGGCGGATGAGCACTTCCCTCACCAAGCATCGCCTCACCGAAAAAGCCAAGGCCGACGTGGAGGAATCCGAGGAGGCCATCGCGGACTACAAGCGCCAGATTGCCGACCTGGAGAAGGAAAAAGCCGAGGCGCTGGAAGACGTGCGCCGCAAATGGGCTGACGTCGTGGAAGACGAAACCGAAATTCCGGTGCGGCCATACAAAAAAGACGTGCTGGTGGAACTTTTTGGCATTGCCTGGATGCCCTACTACCGGGTCGAGACCCGCGACGGGCTCGAAGAACTCCCCGCGTTTGCCCCCTGAGCGGTCTTCCAACACAAAATCAAAGGGGCGTCGCGCAGTGCGGCGCCCCTTTTCGTTACAGGGCAGCCCTGTGCACTTTGTTCAAACCCGCGCCTGAACCCCAGCATCACATCCTTGACAAACCTCTCCCTGGCGTCTATAATGCCTATACGAAAGACCTATACGCAATTTCCGCCTGCCCGCCAAGGAGGCAACCCAATGACCGAATCCACGACCACCCCGGCGCACCTGACCGCCGAAATGTCCCTCACGCCCCTCATCAAAGCTTGGCGCTTGTACCTCGAAGACCAGGGGCGCTCGCCCCACACCATCAAAGCCTTCACCGGCGATCTGCGCCTGCTCGCCAACTACCTACCCCCCGACACGCCGGTGGGGCGCATCAGCACCGACGACCTCAACCGCTTTATGGACTGGGTAAAAGAAGGCCGCGGCGTGCCCTGCAGCCCCAAAACCTGCGCCCGCCGCATTACCTCCCTCAAAGCCTTCTTCAAATGGCTGACCGAAGGCGGTGTACTGCTCGCCAACCCCGCCGAGCGGCTGGTGCAGCATTCCGTGCTCAGCCCGCTGCCCGAGGTGCTTTCCCCCGCCGAAGTGCAGGCGCTCATCGAAACTGCCGAAGCCCGTCGCGTGGGGCCGCCCGCCGATGCCCGCCCCTACGTGCTCCTCTCCCTGCTGCTGGGCACTGGCATCAAGAAAAGCGAGACCGTCAACATCCACCTCAACCACCTCGCCCTCGACGAACCTGAACCCTACCTTTTCGTGCGCTACAGCACCCCCCAACACCGCTACCGCGAGCGCAAAATTCCTTTGCCGCCGGGCTGGATTGAAGCCTTTCAGGAATACCGCACCCAATACAGCCTGCGAGACCGCCTCTTCCCATGGACGGCGCGCCGCCTGGAATACCTGCTCGAAGAACTTGGTGAAGCCGCCGGGCTGGAAAAGCACGTCTCGTTTTCCATGTGCCGCTGGACTTCGGCGCTGATGGACCTGCGCGCCGGCATGGAACCCAACGCCATCCGCCAGAAACTGGGCGTTTCCAAAATGCAGTGGCGGGAACTCTACAACAAACTGCAACGCCTGGACGCGATGACGCCGCGCACCGCTGAACCTGAGCCCACTCCCACCGAAGGAGCGCAAGCCGATGCCGAAAATCAAACGCCTTGACCACGTGGCTGTGGTCGTCGACGACCTCGCCGCCGCCCAAAAATTCTGGGAAACCCTGGGGCTGAA
>JALVOR010000168.1 GCA_027026295.1 Anaerolineales bacterium
CAAGCCGCCTGCGGCAGATTTCCCCCCTCTCCTCTCCCGCCGCCGCGAGAGAGGGGAGGGGGGAGCAAAAAGGGAGGACGGGTCAGGGGTCAGGGCAAAGAGGCCATTGAAAAGTCCTGCCACAGCCTTTTAGTGCTCCCTGTGTAAATAGAACATATGTTCTATTATAAGGGAATGGCAATCTTTTGTCAAGGGCGAGGCGTTTTCGTGCTAAAATGGGGACATGCAAAGAAAAGTGGCAATTTTTCTGGCGTTGTTGGTTTTTGCAGCGCTGGCTTCCCCTGTTTTTGCCGCGTCGCGGGCTTTCGTGACCATTTTTGATGTGGATACCGCCGGGTTCCCTGAGATTTCCGCGTGGGTTCAGGCGTGGAACCAGCAGGGACGGTTCATCGGCGGCCTGAGCGCCAAAGACGTCGTGGTTAAGGAGGACGGCCAGCCGCGCCCGGTGGTGCTGTGGCACGAAGAACGCCCCGGCGCGCAGGTGGTGGTTGCCATTGAGCCTGGCCGTGCTCTGGGTGTGCGCGATGCTTTAGGCGTTTCCCGTTACGAGTACATTTACAACCAGGTGCACTCGTGGGCAGATTCGGAGCAGGAAGCCATCTATGACATCAGCCTTTACGCTGCTGATGGTGTCGAAGTGGCGCATCTTGCCGATTTTGCGCCTTTTGTTCAGGCGCTGGATGCTTACCAGCCCCAAACTTCGGCGCAAGAGGCGGGGCTGAAAGCGTTGGCCGAGGGGCTGCGCCTGGCGAGCGATCCTACGCCTCGCCCTGGCATGGGGCGCGTTGTCTTGTGGATTACCCCGTTGCCTTCGGAGGACGCGGTTGCCAATTTGGGGCAATACCTTGCACTGGCGCAGCAGTCGCGTGTGCGGGTGTATGTGTGGCTGGTGGGTATGGCCGAAATTACCGCGACGCCTCAGGCCAAAGCCATTCGCGAGTTCGCGGAAGCCACTTTGGGGCAGATGGTGGTGTTTTCCAGCGAAGAAACCTTGCCGGTGCTGCATGACCTTTTCGAGCCTTTGACACGCGTTTATCGCCTTACCTACAAAAGCGAGGCGTTTCAGGGCCAGAGCCACACTATGGAAGTCATGCTGCACGCGCCAGAAGGTGACTTGTCTTCCGAAGCGGTGTCGTTCGATTTCTCGCTTCAGCCGCCCGCACCGGTCATTTTGAATCCGCCTGAGCAAATTGTGCGCACGCTGCCTGCCGGGGAAACCGATCCGACCCACCGCCAGCCGATGGAGCAGGAGGTGCGGGTGGGCGTTTCTTTTCCCGATGAGCGTCCTCGCGACTTGGCTCGCGTGACCCTGCTGGTGGATGGCCAGCCCGAGGATGTGCTGAACGCCCCGCCTTATGATGCCCTGACGTGGGATTTGACGCCTTACCTTCACAGCGGCGCGCATACCCTGCAGGTGGAAGCCGAGGATGTCTATGGCCTGGTGGGGCGCAGCCAGCCCGTAACGGTGCAACTTACGGTGCCCAAAGTGCAAACCGGTGTGAAGGCGACGTTGTCTGCCTATCGCACGCCTTTGGCCGTGGGCATTGTGCTCTTCGCGGGCGTGGTGCTGCTTTTGGTGTTGCTGACGAGCGGGCGGCGGCGTGCGAGAACTGCCATAGTGGACGCCGACGTTGCGGTGGCAAAGGCAGACGGGCGCTCGTATTCGGTGCGTGCGTGGTGGGCGCAGCGGCTTTCCCGCAGGAAGGCCGCCCAGGGCGCGGCGGCATTGGCGTATCTTGTGCCTTTGCCTGCTGCCCAGCCTGTGGTGGAAAACCCGCAGGAAGTTTCCCGCGAGCCGCTTGTCGTTCGGGCAGCCGACATTGCGCTGGGTTCCGACCCTGCCCAGGCCGATGTCGTGATTGACGACCCCTCGGTGGAAGCCCTGCACGCCCGTTTGTGGCGTACCGACGAGGGTGCATTTTTCATCGCCGACCAGCGTTCCACCGCGGGCACGTGGCTGAACTACGCGCCGGTTTCCCCCGAAGGCGCTCGGGTGCAGGATGGCGACCTGATTCACTTGGGGCGGGCAGGTTTCCGTTTCCGCCTTGACCTCAAAGACGAAGCCAAAATCGTGGTCAGGCCGCTTTCCTGATTTGCTTGCTTGACACCGGAACACTTTGAACCCATGACTCACTTTATTGACGAAGCCAAAATCTATGTCCGCTCCGGCAAGGGCGGCGACGGCATGGTGCACTTTCGGCGGGAGAAATACGTGCCTAAAGGCGGCCCCGACGGCGGCGATGGCGGGCGCGGCGGCGACGTGGTGCTGGAAGTCAACCCGCACCTCAACACCCTGGCGCAGTTCCGCTTTCAGAAGCGCTTTGTGGCCGAATCGGGCGGCAAGGGTGGTCCCAACCGCATGACCGGCAAATCGGCAGAGGCTTTGGTTGTTCCCGTGCCGCCGGGCACCTTGGTTTACGATGCCGACACTGGCGAACTGCTGGGCGACCTCACCGAGCCGGGGCAGCGGCTGGTGGTGGTGCACGGCGGGCGCGGCGGGCGCGGCAACGTGCATTTTGCTTCTTCCCGCAACCGCGTGCCCCGCATTGCCGAAAAGGGCGAGCCGCCCGAAGAGCGCAACCTGCGGCTGGAACTCAAACTGATTGCCGACGTCGGGCTGGTGGGCGTGCCCAACGCGGGTAAATCTACCTTTTTGGCGCGCGTCACCAACGCCCGCCCGAAAATTGCCGATTACCCTTTCACCACCTTGGCGCCCAACCTCGGCGTGGCGCAGTTGGCAGTTGACCGCACTTTAGTGCTGGCCGACATTCCGGGGCTGATCGAAGGCGCCCATCAGGGCGTGGGGCTGGGGCACGACTTCCTGCGGCATATTCAGCGCACCCGCGTGCTCATTCATCTGCTCGATGGCCTTTCCGAAGACCCGGTGGCCGATTTTGCCCAAATCAACACCGAACTGGCGCTCTTCGACCCCGATTTGGCTGCCAAGCCCCAGATTGTGGCGTTCAACAAAATGGATTTACCCGATGTCGCCGCCCGCTGGCCGGAAGTGGAAGCCGCCATTCGCGAGCGCGGCTATGAAATTCATGCCATTTCGGCGGTCAGCGGCGAAGGGATGGAAGCCGTGCTCTGGCGGGCAGCGCAGGTGCTGGAAAGCCTGCCGCCACTGCCCAAGGCGGAAACCGACGAGGTGCCGGTTTACCGCCCCGGAGAAGACCCGCGCGAGTTCACCATCGAGCGGCTTCCCGATGGCTTCCGGGTGCATTGCAAGGCGCTGGAGCGGGCGGCGGCGATGACCTATTGGGAATACGACCAGTCGGTGCGGCGTTTTCACCGCATTTTGGCGGCCTTGGGCGTGGAAGAGGCGCTGCGCGCGGCCGGCGTGCAGGAAGGTGACACGGTTTACATTGGCGAATATGCGCTGGAATGGCGCGAGGAGGCTTCGTTGTGAGCAGGCCTCCCCGCATTGGTGTGTTTGGCGGCACGTTCGACCCGCCTCACCTCGGCCACCTGATCTTGGCCGCCGAAGCCGCTTTCCAGTTGGGGCTGGACAAGGTGCTGTGGGTGCTCACCCCCGACCCGCCGCACAAGCGCGATGAACCGCACACCCCCTGGCCGCGGCGGGCTGCGATGGTGCTGGCTGCCATTGGCGACAACGATACCTTTGAACTCAGCACGGTGGACATCGACCGCCCCGGCCCCCACTATGCGGTGGATACCATGCGCTTGCTGCGGCTGCAGGATCCTCACGCCCAGTGGGTTTATCTCATGGGCGGCGATTCCCTTCACGGCCTGCCGACATGGCATCACGTGCGGGAATTCATTGCTTTGTGCGATGAACTCGGTGTGATGCGCCGCCCCGGCGACGAGATTGACCTCACGGTGGTGGAGGCCTGCCTGCCCGGCGTGGTGAGCAAAGTGCGCTTCGTGAATGCCCCCCTGCTGCAAATCGCCGCCAGCGAACTGCGGGAACGCGCCCAAAAAGGCGCGCCCATCCGGTATTATTTACCTGAAGCGGTCTATGCCTTGATTCGGGAATGGCGGTTGTATCGTCAATCCTGAATCATAACCGTTCAGCCTTGGCGCGGAAAAACGCAGATTGTGCAGATTCCGCAAATGTAAAGAGAAAAACACAGAAGGCACAAAAAACACAGAATTTTTTCTTTGCGTCCTTTGCGTTATTTCTTTGGCGCTCTGGCGTTCTAAAAAATCCGCGGGCATCCGTGGTTATCCGCGGCCAATTTCTCAAGGTTGAACCGTTGCCTTGAATCTTCATTCGTAATTTCTCATTCACAATTTTCCCGAGGTTCCCATGCGTTTCCTTTTACGTTTGATTGTCAATGCCATTGCCCTTTATGCTGCGGTGCAAATTGTGCCCGGTGTGCATCCCCAGAGCGGCCATTGGTATGCTTATCTCTGGCTGGCGCTGATTTTTGGCATCGTGAACGCTCTGCTGCGCCCGTTGCTCAAGCTGCTCACCTGCCCTCTCATCATTCTCACCCTGGGGCTGTTTACCCTGGTCATCAACGCCGCGATGTTTGCTTTCGCGGGTTGGGTTGGCGCGCGCTTTGGCGTTGGTTTCACGGTGGATGGTTTCTGGGCAGCCCTCGGCGGCAGCATCATCACCAGTTTGGTGGCGGTTTTGCTGGGGTTGTTCGTAAGAGACAAAGATGAAGACAAGGACAAACGTTCGGGGTTTCGCGTGATTGTCAAGGATGACTGAAATGGCTTCCCGGAAAGCGCGCTGGTTGGCTTTTTTCGCAGCCATTGCCGTAGGCGTTGGCATTGGGCTGTATTATGGTTGGGTGATAAGCCCGGTTTCCTATGTGGATACCGCGCCCAACACGCTGCGAGATGATTACAAGGCGGATTTCGTGCTCATGGTTGCCGAGGCTTATCAGTCCGATGGCGATTTGGAATCTGCCAAACGCGAACTGGCTTTGGTGGGCAACGACGCGCCTGCCGTGGTCGAGGAAGCCATCGCCTTTGGCGCTTCCCATGGCTATGCCTCTCAGGACTTGTTCGTGTTGCGAGAATTGCTCAATGCGCTGCAATCGCAGCCGGTGGGGGGAGGATAATGAAGCACCGTCCGTGGTTTTTGCTGACCGGCTTGATATTGGGGGTGGGGCTGGGCTTGCTGTGTTCCTGGGTGATTTGTCCGGTGCGATATACTCAGACCGCCCCCAGCACCCTGCGGGAAGATTTCAAAG
>JALVOR010000169.1 GCA_027026295.1 Anaerolineales bacterium
GCTTTACATCGTGGGCGGTTTCGTGCGCGACCTGCTTTTGGAACGCCCCAGCCTGGATTTCGACTTGGTGGTGGAAGGCAACGCAATTGCCCTTGCCCGCGCCCTCGGCAAACGCTATGGCGGGCGGGTGGTGGCGCACCGCAAGTTTGGCACGGCAAAATGGCAGATCGCCCCTATTCGAGAAAGCCTTGCTCGTGCCCTCATCGCCTTCCTGCCTGCCGAAAGCAGCACTGCCCTCGACCCCGCTGACCTGCCCGACACCCTCGACCTGGTCACTGCCCGCACCGAGTTTTACACCCGCCCCACCGCGCTGCCCACCGTCGCCCACGGCAGCATCAAACTCGATTTGCACCGCCGCGATTTCACCATCAACACCCTCGCCCTGCGCCTGGATGGGCGGCACTACGGCGAACTGCACGATTACTGGGGCGGGCTGGAAGACCTGCAGCGTGGCATCATTCGGGTGCTGCATTCCCTTTCGTTCGTAGACGACCCCACGCGGATGCTGCGGGCGGTGCGCTTTGAGCAGCGGTTTGGCTTCCACATTGAACCGCGCACGCTGCAACTGCTGGCCGAGGCGCGGGATTTGCTGGAAAAGGTTTCGGGCGACCGCATTCGGCATGAACTCGATGCCATGCTCGACGAGCCGCGCGCCGCGGCGATGCTGGGGCGGCTGGCGCAGTTGGAACTGCTGGAAGCCATCCACCCTGCCCTGCGGTGGGACGGGGCCGCCCGCCAGCGGTTGCGGACGCTGTGGCGCACGCCTTGGCCGCCTTCCCCGCCGTGGGAGGAGGTGCCGCCCGCTGTGGGGAACGCACCGCTGCGGCGGGCGCTGGGCTATGCCCTCTGGCTGATGGGGCTGGAAGTCGCCGAGGTGGAAGCCGCGGGCGAGCGGTTGGGCTTCCCGCGGGCGTTGCAGGCCACTGTGGTGGGGGCGGCGGCGCTATGGGCTCGCCGCGCCGAACTGGCGCAGTATAGCCCCAGCGCCTTGACCTTTGAGGTGGAAAATCACCCCCTGGCGGCGGTATATGCCCTTTACTTGGCAGTGGGAGACCCTGCCCTGCGGGAACGGCTGGCACGCTATGCTGCCGAGTGGCGGCGGCTGCGCCCCCAAACCGACGGCCATGCCCTGCGGGCGTTGGGCGTGCCCCCCGGCCCGCGTTACAAGGAAATTTTACACACCCTGCGCGCCGCGTGGCTTGATGGGGAAATCCGCACCCCCGACGAAGAGCAGGTGCTTTTGCGACGGTTGCTCGCGGGAAAGTGACTGGGCGGGCAAACAGACCACGGACGACACGGATAATCGCGGATGCGCACGGATTTTTGAACGCTGAGTTCGCCAGGATGATGCCAGGGGCGCAAAAAAACTGTGATCCCTCCTGACTGACTGACAAAACTCTGCCCCGTAGCCAATCTCTCCTATCCCCCGATGAGCCTCGCTCGGCCTTCGACTTGGCCTTCGACTTCGCTCAGCCTTCGACTTCGCTCAGCCCAGGCGCTCAGGCCGGGCGCTCGGCTCATCTAACACGAGAACCATCCAAATGAGATTTGTCAGTCAACGAGGTGATCCCTCTGTGATGCTTTTGCGTGTGGTTGCAAGCGGCGCAAATTTGCAGAAAACAGCCCGCCGAGGTCATTTCCTCGGCGGGTTTTCGTTGTTGTTTCTTCATGGGGCGGGATGCTCATCCCGCCCATTGAGGCAGGCATCTGACCGGCCTTATTGGCAAAGCGATGGTTATTTGCCCGCGTTTTCCTTGGGCGGCGCGGCGGGGGGCTTGCTTGTCGAAGGCTTCAGCCAGCGGCGGTAAGCCCAGCGCCCTACCCGCCATGTCGGGTATGCGAACACCAGCCCTAACACCAACAGCGTGGGCACGAAGTAAAGCAGCAGCCAGATGACTACGTTGGCAATGCCGCGCAGGGTGCGCATCAGCATCAGCACCGCGTCCCGCGCGACACCGACGGGTTCCCAGCCGCCGATGTTGACCGGGCGCACCGCCGCACTGGGGGTGAGGTTGACGGAAATCGCCGACATGGCTGCCGAGGTCTCCAGGTATTTCATGCGGCCTTTGACCTGCTCGATTTCGCCGCGCACCCGGCTGAGTTCCTGATAAACCGAGAGGACGTCTTCGGTGCTCACGGCATCATTCATGATGCGCTGCAGTTGCTCCTCGGTGGCTTGCAAATTCTTGAGGCGCGCTTGCAGGTCGACGTATTCCTCGGTGACATCCTGCCCCGAAATGGTGCGGCTCTCGATCTTTTCGGCCATATCGGAAATCTGGGCAACCGCCGCATCGAATTTTTCAGCGGGCACACGCACGGTGATCGAGCCGTAGGGCAGGGGCACGCCATCGGGAGAAAGGCGGGTGTTGACGTTGGCTTCGACTACGAAGCCGCCCATGCTTTCCGCCAGTTGGGCGATCTTGTCCACAGTGGCGGCAGAGTCTTTCACCACAATGTCCATATTGGCGTTGCGGATGACCAGCCGCTGAGCCACATCGGGCACATCGGCGGCGTTCAGTGAGGTATCGGCTGCCGAGATGGGTGCTATTGCCTCGCTGTCGCCCGTTCGGGAAGACAAGGAAGCCACCATTTCGTTGCTCCCGCCTTTTTCCGCGTCGGGGAAAGAAGTGGACTGTGCGCTGCCGCAGGCGCTCAGCAGTGCTGCAGCCAGCAGCCAGGTTGCGGCGAGCCAGATCCAGTATCGGGTTTTCTTCATTTCGTTTTCCTCCTGTGGGCAAGGCATTTGGTTTGTATATCAGACGCCTTGCTCGCGGGAAAAGTTCCCGCTAACTGCGAAACTTCAGGGCAGGGGCCGCAGGGCGGCTTCCGGTTGCTCGCGAGCGCTTTTGAAGGGATTTTGTGTGATGAGCAGAGGTTTGTAGGTGACGCCCGCGCCAATCGTGCCAGCGGGAACATAGTAAAGAGCGATTTTTCCTTGCGGGTCGTTGATGTCTTGGTAGGCAAAGAAGAGGTAGGAGCCGTCGGGGCTCCAACGGGGCACGCCGTAGCAACAGGTTTTCTCGCCGAGGGGCTTGATTTGCTCGCCGATGTAAGTGCCGCGGCTGTAGAGGTACATGTCGCCGAAGCCGCCGTTGCGCCAATAGAGGGTAAACACGAACTGCTTGTCGCCATCCCAGTCGAAAGAAGAAATGCGAGGCGTTTGGTTGTAAGTGGTCAGGGGAAATCGGTGCCCCGGGAAGGTATGCTGGCGATAGATGCCCTCGCCGCAGACCGGGTTGAGGATCTCGATCTGGTCGCCGGCGCGGCCATTGCCGATGGGCACGGTGACGCGGGCAGCGAGGCGGCTGCCGTCTTTCGACCACAACACCTCGTGCATTTTATCTTGCACGAAGCGGGCGCAGAAGCCGGGCATCTTGGGCAGCAAATCGGGCGTGCGATGCTCTGCCAAAGCGCCGAGATCGAAGGTGGTGACGTACAGTTCGTTATCCAGCACGATGGCAACGGTTTTGCCGTCAGGCGAAACGCGGAAAGCATCCAACGAATTGATGCCGTTGAAGCAGATGACGGGCTGCGGTTCGGGGCTTTCGGCGGAAAGCAGGAAAACACAACTGCCGTTGATGTAGAGCAGTTTGGTGGGGGTAAGCCATTGCAGGCCGTGTTTGTTACCGCCATCGGTGGTGGCGCGTTTGATTTTTCCCTCAAAGTTGAGGAGCCAGATATCGCCGTTGGCGACGAAGGCGATCAGATCGGTGCCGCCGATAGTCCTGCCGGTTACCATGAAGGAAGGCGTTGCCGTGGGGGCAGGGGTGAAAGTGGCGGTGGGTTCGGGCATCTGGGTGGCTGTGGGGGCTTTGGTGGCGGTGGGCTGGAAAGTCGCGGTCGCGGACGGTGCGAGCACCACTGTTGTGGCAGTGGGGAGGGCAGTGGCGGAAGGTGACGGCGTTGCCGTAACCGTAGGTGGGGCTGCAAACTGCCCTCGGCGGGTTGTCCACGCCACGGCGAGACCGCCCACCAGCAGTAGCGCAACCAACCCGAATCCCCACCATTTGCGCGAGCCGCCCTTCCTCTTGGGGCGTTGGGCTTTGATGGTCGGCGGAGAGATGGCGAGCAGCGTTTTTTCGTCGGCCAGGGGTTTGCCTTTGATGGCGGCTTCCAGGTCGTTGACCAGCGCTCCTGCGGTGGGGTAGCGCTTGTCGCGGTCTTTCGCCATGGCGCGTTCAATGATGCCCTGGTAGGTTTCTGGCAAGTCGGGGCGGTATTGCCTGATTTTGGGGATAGGTTCCTGCAAATGTTTGATAATGGCCTGGGCAGGGGTTTCGCCTTCGTAAGGCACATGCCCTGTGAGCATCTGGAACAGCAGCGCGCCGAGAGCATAGACGTCGGAGCGGCCGTCCAGGTCGCCGCCGTTAATTTGTTCGGGACTCATGTAGTAAGGGGTGCCTACGATGAGCGCTCCGGTGAGCGAGGTAGCGGCGGTATTCAGCCGGGCAATCCCGAAATCGGAAAGGTAAGCGGTGCCGTATTCGTCGAAAAGGATGTTGCCAGGTTTGATATCGCGGTGGATGATGCCGCGCTTGTGGGCTGCATCCAGTGCCGAAGCGACGTTGCGGAGCACTTTCAGCACTTCGGCAGGGTTCATTGCTCCTCTGCTGAGGCGGTCGGAGAGCGTGCCGCCTTTCATCAGGCGCATCACGATGTAGAGGCCATCGTCGTAAGCGCCAAAATCGTACACCGGCACGATGGCGGGGTGCTCCAGCGCAGCGATGGTGTGGGCTTCCCGCTCGAAGCGTTCGCGTGCCTGGGCGTCTTCTGCTGCCAGTGTTGCCGGAAGCACCTTGATAGCGACCTCGCGCTGCATGACCGGGTCATATGCGCGATAAACGGCGGCTTGTCCCCCGCGTCCCAAAGTTTCCAGAATTTCGTATCGGCCAATGGTTTCAGGCTGCACACGCCACCTCACAACACATAGGATTTTGCTGTTATGGTTTCTATAGTATAACCCACGTATGCTATACTTGCTGCGATGCAGCGTTATCACGTTGGTGTTGATGTTGGCGGTACGCAAATGCGTGCTGCGGTGTTCCTGCCGGGGGAAACCCACCCGGTGCAGCGGAAACGCATTCCCACCCGCGGGGGAGACCCGCCCCACGAGCGGCTGGTGGCCTTGCTGCGCGCGGTGTGGCCGGAAGACGGCGAAGTGGCAGGCG